>NYTO01000085.1 GCA_002683535.1 SAR116 cluster bacterium | reverse complement strand
AATGCGCGCCTTGCTGCTGCGGCGGGACGTGCCGCCGGCATGGCAGATGAAGACCGGATTGCCGATGCGATGAGCGCCGCCGCGAATCGTGTCCTTGGTGATGTCTATATCTCCCGTCAGGTAGAGGCCGAGATTACCGATGATGCCATCGCCAGCGCGTATGACACCTTCGCCGCCGATACGGCATCGCGCGAACAGGTCACCGCAGCGCATATTCTTGTCGAAACCGAAGAAGAGGCAAACGCCATCATCACCCAGCTGAATGACGGTGCGGATTTTGCCGAGCTGGCCAAGGAAAAATCAACCGGACCAAGCGGCCCGAATGGCGGCGATCTGGGATCATTCGGCCGCGGCCAGATGGTGCCGGCCTTCGAGACCGCGGCCTTTGGAATGCCTGAAGGCAGCTATTCTGCCTCACCGGTGCAAACACAGTTCGGATGGCATGTGATCAAGGTCAGCGGCAAGAGCATCACGCCNGCACCATCGCTGGANGACATGCGCCCGCAGATCATCCAGAATTTGCAGCGTCAGNTCTTTGCCCGTGTGGTGGAGACATTGCGCGTAGATGTCGCCATCGACACACGCCCGTTTGAAGANGTGGTCGCCGATGCGCAGGCACAGCAAGGTGCACAACAGGGCGATCAATGATCGTATCACCGCTGGCCCCTGATCGCTTTCCGGACATGCCGGCAATTGCCGGCCTTGGGCTGGCCACTGCCGCGTCAGGTCTGAAATATACCGGGCGGGATGATGTGCTGTTGATGCAGTGCGCTGAAGGCAGCAGCTTTGCCGCTGTCTTCACGACATCCGATACGGCGGCGGCACCGGTGCAATGGTCGCGCGATGTGCTGGCTTCGGGTCACCCGCCTGCCGCCATTCTTGTAAATGCCGGCAATGCAAACGCCTTTACAGGCAGTGCCGGAATCGCCACCGTCACCGCGTCAGCCAATGGCATGGCCCGGCGTCTTGGCTGCGCACCGCAAGCGGTATTGCTGGCCTCAACCGGGGTGATTGGCGAGCCGCTGGATGCCGCTGTTCTTGAAGCCACCTTTGATGCTCTTGTTGCCGATGTCGGCGAAAACAAAAGCGGCGGCAACAGTGGCAACAACAGTGGCGAAAACTGGGCCGCCGCTGCCGCTGCCATCATGACCACCGATACATTCCCAAAAGGTGCCAGCACCACCTGCATGATCGGGGATACAACGGTAACGCTGTCCGGCATTGCAAAAGGGTCGGGCATGATTGCGCCTGACATGGCGACCATGCTGGGCTTTATTGCCACCGACGCCGCACTGCCGGCACCTGTCCTGACCCAGCTGTTGCGCGCCGCCACCAACCACAGTTTCAACGCCATCACNGTGGACAGTGATACATCGACAAATGACAGCGTCTTCCTGCTTGCAACCGCCGCTGCCGGCAACCGCACGCCCGCCAGCGCCGAAGACCCGCTNCTGGATGATTTTGTCGCTGCTCTCGATCGTGTGATGCAGGATCTGGCATGCCAGATCGTGCGTGATGGTGAAGGGGCCAGCAAGTTCATCACCATAGATGTTACGGGGGCAACCGATGACGCCGCCGCACGCCAGATCGCNCTGTCGATTGCAAATTCGCCGCTGGTAAAGACCGCTATCGCCGGCGAGGATGCCAATTGGGGCCGCATCGTCATGGCGGTTGGCAAGGCCGGCCTTGGTGTGGACCAGTCACGGGNGGGCATTGCCATTGGGGGCATTACAGTTGCCGCCGACGGCATGCGCGTTGAGGGCTATGACGAAACACCGGTGGCCGCGCATATGGCTGGTCAGGATGTGACGATTGCTGTGCAGATTGGCGATGGTGCAGGCACATCNCGTGTGTGGACCTGCGATCTGACGCATGGCTANATAGAGATCAATGCCGACTATCGCAGCTGACAATGGCGGCGCGATGCCGCCCCCTGATATGTCAGAGGGNCTGCCGACGGTGCTGGTAAGCGCGGTGGCGCTGATTGACCGTGACGGGCGGGTGCTNCTTGCACAGCGGCCTGCTGGCAAACGCATGGCNGGCCTGTGGGAATTTCCCGGCGGCAAGATAGAAACCGGCGAGACACCCGAAGCTGCGCTGATCCGCGAACTTGGCGAAGAGCTGGGAATAGATACGGCTGANTCCTGCCTCGCACCGNTGACATTTGCCAGTCACAGCTATGACGATTTTCACCTGCTGATGCTGGTCTATGTGTGCCGCAAATGGTCGGGCACACCGCGCCCGCTTGAAGGGGGAGAACTGGCCTGGGTGCGGGCATCCCGCCTGCGCGACTATGATATGCCGCCCGCCGACATACCCCTCATTCCGNNGTTGCAGGACCTGTTGATGTAGGCTGATCTGATCCGGNCTGGTCTGNCATNNTCTGGCTGGCCTCCGGATCCTGCTCGTTGACGCCCAGCGTATCGGCAAGGCGATGGGCCGCGCTGCCGGGGCGCAGCGGTTTCTGCTGGTCCTCATGCGGGGCCCAGCCCGTCAGCGTGATGATTTCAAAGCTGGCTGGAATGCGCCCGTCAGCCCGCCCGAACCTGTCCTGATAAATCTCTGCCGCGCGCANGAACAACCGCCTTGATGTCGGCGTTTTCTTGCGGCCAACCATGGCATTTGCCTCGCCCATCCCGCGCAGGTCGGCCATCAGCCTGAACATGTCGGGATAATCGATGGTCAGCCGGTCAGCATCGGCAACTGGCAGGGCAAGCCCGGCCCGGCCAAGCAAAGCACCCACATCACGAATATCTGCCATCGGTACGGTGCGCGGCCCGGCACCGCCATAAAGTTCACTTTCGGCTTCCAGCAGGGCGGCCCGCAACTCNGTCAGGGTGGCACCACCAAGCAGGCTGACAAGCAACAGCCCGTCAGGTTTCAGCAACCGCCGGAACTGCATCATAACGCCCGGCAGATCATCAACCCAATGCAGCATCAGGCAGGACAACACCGCATCAAAGCGCTGCGGGGCAAAGGGCAAAGCCTCGACATCCAGTGCCACTGACGGCCCTTCATGGCCGGCCAGTGCGGCAAAGGCNGGTGCCGGGTCTGCCTGNATCACCGTACCGATCTTGCCTGTCTGGCGTATATGACGCGTCAGCGTGCCAGNATGACACCCCACATCAAGACATAGCGGAAAATCNCGGCGCATCAGCTCCAGCCGGTCAGCAAGACGGGCTGCTGCCTCAGCCTTCAGAAAGTCGAACGCAGCATAGCCAGAGGCCGCGCGCGTGCGATTGGTGCGCACCGCGGCACTGTCAAACAACCGGGGAATTTGGTCCTGTGCGCCTGAAATCTGATCNGCCATGATGCGCGCACTNTCCCCGAGCCGGCACCAAACCGCAAGCGGAAATCAACGGTGCGGGCGGGTCTTAACGTCACGTTTACCCTTTTCGGCCTAGGATGGTGAAAGCCGGGACAATCTCATGCACCCCATCCTGCCCATCCTGAACCGCGCCACCGCTCTGCTGTTGCCGCACCAATGTGTCAGATGTCGGCAATTCGCTGATACCACCGGTCTGTGTGCTGCCTGCTGGTCGTCACTGGCACCAGTCACCGCCCCGATGTGCCGTCAATGCGGTCTGCCACTTGCCGAAATGCTTGAAGACGGCATCTGTGCAGCCTGCTGGGCCACACCGCCAGCGATAAAACGAATCAGGTCAGCACTTCGCTATGATGACGCGTCCCGAAGCCTGATCCTGAAGCTGAAACATGGTGACGGGCTGCAGCTTGTCCCGTTTATTTGCCGGCTTATGGCTGGCCGCTTTGCCGAGCTGACATCGGACAATCCACTGGTCGTGCCCATACCCCTGCATCGCTGGCGATATTGGCGGCGACGCTTTAACCAGTCAGCTGAATTGGCACGCTATCTGTGTCACCAGCATGGAACNGGCATCTATGCGCCTGAATTGCTGCTGCGCACACGCGCCACTCAAAGCCAGGGCGGCCTGTCACGTCAGGCCCGCAAGCGCAATCTGGCTGGTGCCTTTGCCGTCAGTCCCGGTGCCACAGTTGCTGGCCAAACCGTAATATTGATCGATGATGTGATGACCACCGGGGCCACATTGAATGCGGCGGCGGGCGTCCTGCACCGGGCCGGCGCGTCTGAGGTGCGGGCACTGACCATCGCGCGTGTCATCTGACAGCGGGCAGGCAGACGGCCCCGCAAAGATACGTGCGCTTTCATGTGGTCAGCCAGGATGTCGACGGACATTGCGCCGGGCCACTGTTGACGCCATAAACTGGCGGCAAAATGGTTGCGCTGGTCATTGTCAGCGCCAATATTGAAGGCAGGCGGACCGACCCCGCAAACACCCGTTGGAAGACAGACAGGACAGGCACTTCTTGACCAGAACAAAAGCCACGCCTCATGGCTCATCACAAAAGAATTCATCGGCGAAGATTGTCATCTACACGTCAGCGATGTGCGGATTTTGTGCGCGCGCGATCCGGCTGCTGGACAGCAAGAAGGTCGANTATCAGCAAATCGATGTGACGATGAACCCTGATTTGCGGGCCGAAATGCGGGTGCNGGCCGGCGGCAGGCACACCGTTCCGCAGATATTCGTCAATGACCGGCATGTTGGTGATTGTGACAAAATCTATGCGCTGGAGGCTGCCGGACGGCTGGATGCAATCCTGCAACCCTGAATCCGGCGCTGCCTGAACGAAAACACACCGGATCAGCCGGTGTGGCCATCCCCCATCGACAGATATTTTTCTTCGCGGTCAGCCATCAGCTGCGGGCCGTCCATTTGCGAAAGGGCGCCCAGCTGGTCAGCGCAGGCATTGCCCAGATCGGTAATTGCCGTCTGCGGATCACGATGCGCACCACCTACCGGTTCGGTAACAATCGAATCTATCACGCCAAGATCTTTCATATGCGCCGAGGTAATGCGCAGGGCCTCGGCTGCTTCCTTGGCATGTTCGCTGCTGCGCCACAGGATCGAGGCACAGCCTTCTGGCGAAATTACCGAATAAATGGCGTGTTCAAACATCACCACACGGTTGCCGGTGGCAAGGGCGATAGCCCCACCTGACCCGCCTTCACCAATGATGCTGGCCACCATCGGCGTCGGCAAACGCAGGCAGGCACGAATGGCGGTGGCGATGGCTTCTGCCTGACCACGCTCTTCAGCACCGCGCCCGGGATAGGCACCAGCCGTATCCACAAAACTCAAAACCGGCAGACCAAAACGCCCAGCCAGTTCCATCAGGCGGGCTGCCTTGCGGTATCCTTCAGGGCGGGCCATGCCGAAATTGCGCTTGATACGTTCTTCCGTGCTGCTTCCCTTTTCGGTGCCCATGACCATGACACCCTGCCCGCGAAAACGGGCCATGCCGCCAATCACGGCATAATCCTCGGCATAGTTGCGGTCACCGGCAAGCGGCGTGAAATCATCAAACAGCTGGTTGATGATGCTGCTCACACGCGGTCTGTCAGGATGGCGGGCGACCTGCACCTTTTCCCAGGGACCAAGCTTTTCATATGTCTGTTTGAGTTCGCGTTCGATGCGGCTCTGCAGCTTGCCAATCTCGTCGGCAATATTGATGCTGCCATCGGAACTCATATGGCGGAGTTCCTCAACCTTCCCCTCAAGGGCCGCAATCGGCTTTTCGAAATCCAGGAAATGTCGCATGTCTGTGTTTACTTCTTCTTTTGTCAGGACCGTGCCACCGGACCGATTTTGATTCTAGTCCGGTTGGCGCGCCCCGGCAAGCGGGTGCGCTTCGGCGACAAGACCTGCCAGCCGGTCCGGCCTTGTAGCGGTATAGATCTGCGTTGTCGAGATATCAGCGTGCCCCAGCAAGGTTTGCAACCCGCGCAGATCGGCACCGCGATTCAGCATGTGGGTGGCAAATGAATGCCGCAGGATGTGCGGACTGACGCGCGACGCATCAATACCGGCTGCCTGCGACAGGCTCTTCAGCGCGCTGGCAAATTGCTGGCGCGTGATATGCGCATCGCCGACAGGAAACAGGAATGGACAGGCTGCACCCTCGCCGGTCTCGTCAAGATGCGCCAGCCATCNGGACACGGCGATNCGCGCCGGACCGCCAAGCGCCACCAGCCTTTCGCGCCCGCCCTTGCCCTGAACAATGATGGTCGCCAGGTCACGGCGAAACTGGTCCGCTGGCAGCGACACAAGTTCGGACACGCGNAATCCGGTGGCATATAGCAATTCCAGCATCGCTGTCATCTGCAGCGCTTTTCTGGCCGGNTGCAGGCGTTGCGCGGCTGAAATCAAAGCGGTGATTTCGGTTTCTGACAGGCTTTTTGGCAGTGTTCCGGGCGCTTTCGGATTGTCGATCCAGCGGCAGGGATTATCGTCGCGGCGGCGTTCCTCAACCAGCCANGCCATCAGCTGACGCAGCGCACTCAACCGCCTTGCAACAGACCGCGGCGCCAGCCCGTCTTCATGCCAGCCTGCCANTACACGGCGCANATCCTCGGCATTACAGCTGTCGATCGCACTACCGGCGGCTGCCAGCCGTGATGCCGCAGCTTCGAGATCGCGCCGATAGGCATCCAGCGAATTGCGGGCCAGACCCCGGTCTGCCGACATGGCNTGCANGAATTCGTNAATCAGCGGNNTCTGCGGATGCGAAGCTGCTGTCACCTGTCACCGTCCTGACTGCCGCCNGCCCCGGCAGTATTCGACGAGCCATCATCTGATGCGCCATCATCTGATGCGCCATTATCCGGCGATCCGTTATCTGCAGACATGCCGTTACCGTCTGTCACAACAGGCTCTGCAGCCATTGCCGCAGCAACCGGCATGCCGCCAGCATCGATTGCCAACGCTGTATCCAGCAGGTGCGCCGCNACCACATCAGTGGCGAATGCGGCCGCAACATCACCCTGGCCAATGCGTGCCAGCGCATCATGAATCTGTGCGGCATCAGCCGGATGAAGCCTGTCCAACCNGTGCGCAGCCACAATCTGCTGTGCAATCAGCACGGTCTCGCCNGTNCGGCCTGCTGATGCTGCCTGATCCAGCGCCCGCATCCGCACAGGCGCGGGGCTGACGAAACTGCGTGATGCCTGCGCCGCATCACTGTCAAAACCGAGCCAGTTGACCGGCTGCGGATCAACGCTCTGCCCTGCATCATCTGACAGGCTGTCGAAAAGCGGCAGCAAATGCCACAGATCCAGCCC
>NYTO01000084.1 GCA_002683535.1 SAR116 cluster bacterium | reverse complement strand
TGCCTATAGTATTACGATGGAGGGTGCGCGCGTCTGCACTCTGTTTGACAATGAATATGCCGCCGCGCAGGAAGCGCAGCTGGCCGATTTTGTTGATGGCAGCGACCTTGTAAGCTGGGACGGCATGTTTCTTGAAGAGGAGCTGCAAATGCGGCGGGGCTGGGGTCATTCCTCGATCGAGGAAGGGGTCGATTTCTTCACGCGAACCGGTGCCCGGCAGATGGCATTGATGCATCACGCACCATCACGCACCGATCAGCAGCTGGACTCACTGCAGGACGGGCTGAAACAGGACAAGATATTTTTCGCACACCAAAACCAAACCATTGAACTCCAAGGGTCGAGGCGGCAAGACACACGATGAAAAAGGAAGAATTCAGACAACACCAGACAATCTTCAAAGCTGGTGAAAAGGCCGGAAAGGTCTATCTGCTGGTGCGGGGATCGGTAGGAATCTACTTGCCAGACAATGACACCAAAGAGCCGAATTTCCGGATCAGTCCGAATGAGATATTCGGTGAAATGGGCGTGATCGATGACGAGCTGCGCATGGCGGATGCGCGCTGCATGGAAGAAAGCGAGCTTGTCTCGATCACCAGGGACGAATTCAACAAGATTGTGTCAGAATCGAATGTGTTTGTGCGCGGGGTTCTGGGTGTTCTTTCGGCCCGGCTGCGCGGGGCCCAGAAGAAGCGCTAGCCGCCGCCAGGCACTACAGCCGGTCAGGTGGCCCATGACCACATCTGCGTGCCCCGATGACATGCTTTGACCGGATGTCAGCGTCCGGCCATTATGCCCCTCAGGCCTTCTTTGGGAGAATGAACGATGCGATTTGGTGTGCTTGGCGATGCAAAGATTGCGCGCACAAAGCTGCTGCCGGCTATTCGTGCGGCTGGCCACGAGGTCACGCATCTGGGTCGCCGCGATGCCAGTACGGGGGCTGATCCGGTTTGGGGTCCGGTGACAGTGACAAGCTATGAAGGGCTGTTGCAGGACCCGCAGGTCGATGCTGTCTACAACGCGCTGCCAAATCATCTTCATGTGCCATGGAGCCTTCAGGCACTGGCGGCTGGCAAGCCGGTTCTCTGCGAGAAACCGGTTGCGCTGACTGTTGACGATCTGGACNGGCTGGCCGCGGCTGCGGCGCGCACCGGTCTTTATGTCTATGACGGGTTCATGGTCCGGTTTCATCCGCAATGGGCCTGGCTCAGGGCACTTGATATNGGTCGGCTGACGCAGATCANCGCGCATTTNTCCTATCCACCNCAACCGGATGGCAATATCCGCAACTATGCGGCATGGGGCGGCGGGCCGGTCTGGGATATTGGCGGCTATTGCCTGATAGCCGGGCAGATGCTGTTTGGCGGGACACCGCGTCTTGCCGGNGCCGCTGTTGAGGGTGAGGCGCATCTTGATGTTGAAAGATCATCGGCAGCNCTGGTGGATTTTGGTGACGGGCAATTTCTGACCATGTCGGTATCAAGCGGCAGTGCGCTGTCGCANATGGTGCATGTTGTCGGAACCGATGGATGGGCNCGCCTTGATGTGNCGTTCAATCCACCGCCTGAAACGACGGCGCGCTGGGCCCATCATGATCACGGCAAGGATCAGCTGCTGGGGCCGGGNAGGCTTGTGACATTTCCGGCATGTGACCAGTATCAGCTTATGGTCGAGGNTTTTGTGGAGGCGGTGAATACAGGGCGGCCTGCCGATCTGGCGCAGGCCCGCGACCTTGCCGGTATCCTGTCATCGATTGTGGCGACTTGACCTAGCTGCCCTGCAGTACCTGCATTGCATNATGAATCTGCCGGNCGCCACGGGTCACTGTTGCGTATTCACCGGCAAAAAGCCGGCAATCAATCCCGGCACCGATGGCNGCGGCCTGGTTCATTTCTGTATCCTCGATGGCGATCACCTCGTCGGCGGCAAGACCAAGGCGCTGCAAGGCGACATGGTAAACCTCGCTATCGGGTTTTTCGGCTGTGACATCAGCCTTGCTTGTCACCAGATCAAGGGTTCCCAGATCAAGTTTGGCAGACAGGGCATTACCAATCAGCGCCAATTGCTGTGATGTGGTTGTCGTCACAAAGGCAAGGCGCAACCCATCTGCACGGGCGCGGGCGATGACGTCAGCAATACCGCGGCGCGGCGTAATCTGCTGCGTGGCTACAAGGGCTTCAAAGGCATCCTGCTTGTGCTGGTGGATCTGGTCGATCAGCGGGTCATCGACACCAAGATCAAGGGTTTGTGCCAGCCGTTGCCGCCCGCCCACTACGCGCAGGTGGTGACAATAGGTGGCAATGTTCCAGCGCAGATCGAGCCCGGCCTTTTCCAGCGCGATGTTGAATGCCTGCCGCTGCAATTCCGATGTTTCTGCCAGCACGCCGATCGAACCAAAAAACAACGCCTTCATATGAATAACCCCTGTCGCCTGCTGTGACTGTGCGCAGTGAATGTCTTGTGCCTGCGTCAGCTGATCGCCGCCATTGATGTGCGGCTGCGCTTCATATTTGGTCTGCGTGCCGGCGTACAAGGGCAGCCAGTGNCGTTTTTGCGAATGCTGTTCAGTCGCGGCGGGTGATCAGGAAGGTCACATCATGTTTCACCTGACGTGTCGGATGCCAGCTGACGGGCCCAAATTGCTGCTGCAACGCGGTGATCATCCTGTCTCGGGGGGCNTAATAGATGTTGTTGCGGATCAGCGCCTTGTTGGCGCACAGNAGGTTCAGCGCGATGCCGTGGCGGCTNGCCTTCCAGCATGACGCCAGTGAGTCGAAGATATAGCNNTGCCACCGGTCGGCATCGNTGATCAGACATAAATTGAATGTGCCCGACACCAGGCAGTAATCGACTGTGGCTGGTGGCACCTTGCCGGTTGTGAAACATGNGGCCCGTTCGGGAAAGCGTTCCTTGCATGCCTGCACCATCGAGGGCGTGACATCGATCCCGCGATAACCCCATCCAGCCAGCGCCGGCTGCGCGTCAATATAGTCCAGCAACGCGCCGTATCCGCAGCCGATGTCGGCAATCACCGGCGGCGTTGGTTCGTGTTGGCCGGTCTGGGGACGCCCGTTTTCAAGAATTCTGGCATGGTGAGCGCGGATCGCGGCTGTCAGCGCGGCAAAACGTGCTTTTTGCGTTTTTGTGGAATTCCAGAACACGCCTTGCGGGGTTGGCCCGTGCCGCGTGAGGCTGCGCGCATAGGCACGATTGATCCGCGCGTCGATTGAAAAAGGCATCGGCCATCCAAAAAGGTGCAATCCGCGGGTGTGCATGATGGTCTGNTATCCCTGTTNGTCCTATGATGGTCGTGTGTCGAGNGATCCGGCGCGGTTGCGGCACGTGCTGAAATGACAGATTGTCGAGCATACAGGCTGGCCGGTGGCAGTGAATCTGATCTGGCCGCGCAGGCAATGTCTGTTTCGCAATGCCACGATGGCGCTCCGCAAGATGCAATGGCTTGGTCACACATGGCGTCCTGGAAAGCATGACACAGACGTCTGATGACTGGAATATCAGTTATTTTAAGGCATAACAGCCTGCNCACGTTCAAATTTGANAGCNCCACGACCATATTGATTTAGTCAATNTAACTAATTTAAATTTGCCAAGGTTGCATATAAGAGCATCAGGACCAGGGACTATGAGTATATTTGCAGTATTTATGGCCGTGATCGTCACCGCGTTGATGCTGGCCTATCTGCGCACCGAGCACCACAACGCAGCGTCNCACGAGAATCAGCAGGACCTCAAACTTCAGTATGATCTCCAGAAAAGCGATGATCCGGTATCCAGCGAAACATTCGAGCTGATTGAAAGGCTGGAAATGATCACGATCACCGATCACGCTGACTGGCTGGCAGCCTGTGTCGAGGAGCTGGAAGAAAAATATGAACAATATTGGGAACATCGCGAACAATTCATTGCGCCGGGGCAGGGTATTGTCTGCTGGACGAATACTGACGGCATGGCCTCGCTGTTCAACAAGCGCGGGCATTATGATCTGGTTTGCGAATTCCTGAAGCATGATATCCTTTACCCNTTGAAGGCAGAGCTGGAGGACGCGCTGCCAAAGGGCGAAAGTGANGAAAATTACGAGACAGACCTGTAGGGGCAGCTGATAATATCCGCCTGATCAATTGATCTCGTAATCATGTAACCCGGTAACGGGTTTCTGTGGTCCATGGGGGAAGAGACGATGCACAAGACAGGCCAGCCAGACCAGACACCCGCGCGTGCGGGCTATGATGTCGTCATTGTCGGCGGTGCGATCATGGGGTCATCTGCTGCATGGTTTTTGTCCGATAACGATGATTTTGACGGCACGGTACTGGTTGTCGAACGCGACCCGACCTATCAGACAGCGTCCACCTCGCACACCAATTCCTGCATGCGTCAGCAGTTCTCGACCGCGCTGAATGTACGAATTTCGCAATTTGCGGCCGATTTCGTAAAGAATTTTCGCAGCTATATGGGGAATGATGACCGTGTACCTGACCTGTCCATCCACTCATTCGGCTATATGTATCTGGCTGATACGGACAGTTTTGCCGACGTGCTGCGCACCAACCAGAAGGTGCAGCTGGCAGCGGGTGCCGCCACGCAGCTGTTATCGCCAGACGACATTGCTGCGCGCTATCCGTTCTATAATGTTGATGATATCAAGCTAGGGTCAATCAACCTTGTTGATGAAGGGTATTGGGAAGGCAGCACGGTCTTTGACTGGTGGCGCAGGCAGGCGCGTGAACGCGGTGTTGAATATGTCACCAATGATGTTGTTGCCATAAACCGTGACAGCACAGGCACGCGCATCGAAAGTGTGACGCTGGCCAGCGGCGAGGTGGTTTTCTGCGGCCAGCTGGTCAATGCTTCGGGGCCACGCGCAGCACGCACTGCCGCGATGGCCGGCATTGATGTGCCGGTCGAACCGCGCAAGCGGTTCACTTGGTTGTTCAGGGCAGAACGGCCGCTTGACCGCGATCTGCCGCTGACGATCGACCCTTCCGGTGTTCATGTGCGCGAGAATGGTGGCGGCACTTATCAATGTGGGGGGCAGACAGCGCACGACCCGGCCGTTGATTTTTATGACTTCACGATGGATCAGGCTTTCTGGGAAGATCATGTATGGCCAATACTGGCGCATCGCATCCCGCAGTTCGAGGCCATTCGTGTGCAAAGTGAATGGGCCGGGCATTACGCGATGAATACCTTCGATCACAACGCGATTGTCGGCCCGCATCATGACGTGCCAAACTTTTTCTTCCTGAACGGATTTTCCGGACACGGATTGCAGCAGTCGCCTGCCATGGGGCGCGGGATGGCAGAATTGCTGACATATGGCGCTTATCGCAGCCTTGATCTGACCCCGTTTCACTATGACCGGATCGGTGCTGGACAGCCAATCATTGAAGACGCCGTGATCTGATTCAGGTATTTTGTCTGCCGGGCAGTTGTCAGGCGACCGCTTGCAAGGACCAAAGGCGCAGGCATGATCCGCATTCCGTCCTGTGACGTTTTCCTAAAAGGGGCACCGCAAATCGGCCTGTGTCGCCAGGTGAACATGCAGGTGCAAGATCGCTGGAAACCCGCCATGGCATGGTGTAGGGCTAGAAGGGTACAAAGGAAAAGAGCTTCATGACCGACCATCCAAATATCCTGATGATCATGACTGATCAGCACCGTGCCGACTGGCTTGGTTGCAATGGACATCCAGTCGTCAAAACCCCGCATATTGATGCGCTGGCCGCCCGCGGCACCAATTTTTCGAACTTCAATGTGGCTACGCCGGTTTGTATGCCCAACCGGGCGTCCATTCTGACCGGGCGCTATCCGTCGGTGCATGGCTTGCGGCATAACGGGCTGTATTTGCCTGTATCGGAAACCACCTTTGTCGAAGTGCTGCGCGCAGCCGGATATGACACCGCGCTGATTGGCAAAAGCCATGTCCAGCCGATGACTGACAGAGCGCCGCAACGCGGAACCCAGCCGCCGGTCAATGCGGCCTTTCCCGAAGCCCACAAGGATGATGGCGCGCGGTATGATCTTGAAGAGCCGCATAATTATGACGCGCCGGGCCTGTTTGACATACCGCTTCCCTTCTACGGATTTGATCATGTCGATATGGTGACATTGCATGGCGACCAGTGCGGTGGGCACTATCTGCAATGGCTGCGCGATGCGCGTAATGACTGGCGTGATCTGCGTGATTCGAAGAACCAGCTGCCGCATGATTATATCTGTCCGCAGGCGGTGCGCACGTCAATGCCGGAAGATCTGTATCCGACTGCCTTCATTCGTGAAAAGGCGAAGGCCTATCTGTCACAGCCATCTGATGCACCGCGCTTTACGTTCGTGTCCTTTCCCGACCCGCATCATCCATTCACACCGCCCGGCAAATACTGGGACATGTACAAGCCGGAAGATTTCGCGATCGAAACGCCGTTTGAGGCGCACCGCAACCCGCCGCCACATCTGCTTGGCGCGCGTGACAAGATGCTCGACGGATCACGGAATGTCAGACAGCAGGCAAGCTTTATGGCCAGTGAGCGTGAGCTGCTTGAGGCACGCGCCCTGACTGCCGGCATGATCACCATGATAGACGATGCGGTTGGCGAGATCATTGCAACCCTTGAGGCAACGGGTGAGCTTGACAACACCATCGTGATTTTCACCTCGGATCATGGCGATTATCTGGGCGATCTGAACCTGTTGTTGAAGGGGCCAAACCCGCGCCGTTCGATCAATAATGTGCCCTTCATCTGGGCCGACCCGCGGGCGGGCGATCAGGTCACGCGGTCTGATCTGGCCTCGGCTGTCGATATTGCGCCGACTATTCTGTCAGCTGCTGGCTGTGTGCCCTATTATGGAATTCAGGGGCATGACCTGTTTGCTGGCACCAGGCGCGACATGCTGATGATCGAGCATGAAGACAACAAACCGACCCCCGGCTTCACCGCGCCAGCCAATCTGCGTACGCTGATGACCCGTGAACACCGGATTACGGTCTATCACGGTGTAGAGTGGGGTGAGTTGTATGATCTGCAGGCGGATCCGGGCGAGCTTTGCAATCTGTGGGATGATCCCGCCAGTTTGCAGGTGAAGACCGATTTGCTGCAGCGTCTGTCACAATCGCTTGTTGCGGCGGTTGATCCCAGCCCCTGGCCAAGCAGACTGGCCTGAGCCACAAGGCACAGAACAATCACGCAGGGTCACCAGTTTCGGGACAAGGTTGCACTCTGGTTCAGGACCGCATGCATCATGGTGCGCCCGTCAGCTGCTTCTGCGTGAAATTATCCTGCCTGGCGAAGCTGAGATGAAGCATTGATTTTGCGATGGTCTTCGTGTGGGTGTTCGCATGCCGGCTATCATCAGCACAGCATTGCAGACGCACATGTGCTATGTCGTTGAGACAAGGTTCACTCACGACTTCGAACGGCATTCCAGATGTCAGCTCGATGACTACATCGCCGACCTGGATGTCTGTGTTTTGTGCACGGCCCAACATAGATTCATAACCTGTTTCATTAACTATGGTTCAAACTTTAGTAAATTAGCACTAGCTTTCGGCTCAAATTGAGCCATGTTGGGCAGTATGGAATAATTTAATGTAGAGATGGTGTGTGTGATGATTGGCCTTGAAGACAAATTTTTTGAAATTTGGAAACGGTTTCTCGAATTTGAAATTACCCGCAGCAAGCATTGCCTGCAATTTGCCGGAACTGCCAATGCATATCTGGTCCTGCAGGTCATCTGTTGGCATCAGCTGCTGAATGTCGGAGAGGAGCTGGCTGATACGTCGTTCGACAGCACGATCGAGCAATGGTACCTGCACAGCGAGGCAACGCAGACGCACGACAAGAAACTGACATATGCGCTGATATCCGAGCTGACCGGTCTCGACAAGGAAACGGTTCGCCGCAATGTAAAGGCGCTGGAGACAAGCGGCTGGGTCACGACAAGCCGCACAGGCGGCATCTGCTTCAGTGCCAGCGAAGAAATGAATGCGCAGCTGATCAAACTGAACATGGTTGAAAGAGAGCTTGTCGGCAAATTTGCCAAGATACTTGCAAACAATGACGCGATTGATTCGGCCCCGGCCCCTGTCGAACCACACCTGCCCGTTATATCTCCAGCAGACAAGACAGCGTCCGGCAAAAGCTAGACAGATGCGTGTGACGCCTCCTGACCGTCATTCATCAGCGCGCAGAAACCAGCCCCGGAACCTCTATGACCAGCACCTCGCACGCCTCTTCTGCAGATAAACCGACCGAAGGCTGGTCTGAAATGGCAATGCCGTCACCCTTGGTTGCCAGATTGCCATCTACCAGCAGAGAACCATCAGATACCAGAAGATAGGCCTGACCGGAGATGTGATGGGTCAAGTGGGTGCCAGCCTGCATCCTGCCGGCATAGATACGGACGTCCTGATTGATCGACAATGGCGCGTTGCCATCGCCTGATACCAGCAGCGCCAGCGCATCATGTGCCGGAGCGCGGGGGAATTCGGCGGTGTCCCATCGCGGGGCAATGCCCCTGCTGCGCGGCTTAATCCAGATCTGATAGATATTTGTGTCTTCATCCTCGTGATTGAACTCGGAGTGGAAAATACCTGTGCCAGCGCTCATCACTTGAACATTGCCAGATGTCGTGCGGCCTTCATTGCCCGTGTTGTCCTTGTGGCTGATGGCCCCACGTCGCACATAGGTGATAATTTCCATGTCGCGATGCGGATGCATGTCGAAGCCGGTACGCGGCGCAATGATGTCATCATTGATGACCAGCAATTCACCAAAGCTCATTTTCTGGGGATCATGATAGCCGGCAAAACTGAAATGATGCTTCGCCTTCAGCCATCCGTGATCGACCCCGCCAAGAGCGTCAAATTGATAATGTGCCAGCATCTGCGAGTCCTTCTTCTGCATTGGCTATGAGGAGTTGCCCACCTTATCAGTTCCTAAAAAATAATAAATAAACAATAAATTACATAACTGATAACCTGAAGTTATTTATAGGTGATCCCCGGTTTAGGCTGTCACGGGTGCCAGAATCGGCTAATAAAGAGAATGGGCGGCAGTCAGAAACGGGGCAGAAAATGGCGGTAAAAATTGATAGAGCGGTGTCTGCCCCGGCACGACTGGGTGAAGGCCCGGTCTGGGATATGGAAGATGCCCGCTTATGGTGGGTCGATATAAAGTCTGG
>NYTO01000083.1 GCA_002683535.1 SAR116 cluster bacterium | reverse complement strand
GAAAATGCTGGCGACAGCCGGTTTGATGGCCGCACCGGAAATACGCGAACAGCCAAAGAAATCGGCTCCTGGCAAAAAGCGCGCCGAGCGTGAAGAAGCAGCTGCAGAAGCTGCTGCCGAGGCGGCNGCCACAGCTGAAGCTGAAGCCGCTGCTGCTGCAGAGGCACCGGCTGAGGANGCCGTAGCTGAAGAGGCACCGGCAGAAGAAGCGCNNGCAGAAGAAGCTCCCGCAGNAGTGGCGGCGGCTGAAGANGCCCCGGCTGAGGACGCACCCGCAGANGAAGCTGTCGCTGANGACGCGCCAGCGGAAGACGCTTCAGCTGAGGACGCTGCCGGTGATGATTCCGGTGACAGCAAGGAGTAATGTCCGCATCCCGTCTGTCGATCGGTGCGGTTGCCAGTGCACATGGTGTTAGGGGGCAGTTCAAGGTAAAGCCCTTTACCGCCATGCCGCGNGATATTGCATCCTATGGCCCGGTATGGGTTGGCGACAGACAGCTGACCCTGGTGATCAGGGGCATGACGGCAAACGGCCTTGTGATTGTTGCTGCCGAAGGNATTNCCAGCCGCGAGGCGGCAGAGGCCTTGCGGGGCAACGAGCTGCTGGTGGACCGCACAGCACTGCCCGAAGCAGGTGCGGATGAGGTCTATCATACAGACCTGATCGGGCTTGCGGCAGTTACGGCAGGTGGCGCGGTACTAGGGNCGGTGGTTGGCCTGCATGATTTTGGGGCGGGTGAACTGATCGAGATTCGNCCACCAAAGGGGCCNACAGTGATGTTGCCTTTCGAAGGGGANCATATTGCAGATATTGACGTTGACGGCGGCCGTGTTGTTCTGAACCCGCCAGACGGGTTCCTTGAAACGGATGAGCGAGCAGACAGAGGATGACCAAGTCAGCCTGGCAGGCCACCATATTGACCCTGTTTCCGGAGATGTTTCCGGGNCCGCTTGGTGCGTCGCTGGCCGGCAAATCGCTNAAGGATGGCATCTGGGCGCTGAAAACACTGGACATTCGCCAGTTTGCAAGCGATAAGCACCGGACCGTCGACGATGCCCCCCTTGGGGGCGGTGTCGGCATGGTGCTGAAGCCCGACGTGGTGGCCGCTGCGCTGAACCATGTCGCGGAGGCACCGGGGCCCCGAATCTACCTGACCCCGAGGGGTCGGCCGCTTGACCAGCCTCTGGTTCGCGAGCTGGCACAGGCAGATGGAACGGTGTTTCTGTGCGGGCGCTATGAAGGTGTTGATCAGCGTGTGATCGACGCGGCCGGTATGATGGAAGTCAGTATCGGTGACTACATTCTGTCGGGCGGCGAAATGGCCGCGCTGACAGTGATCGACGCAGTGGTCCGGCTGTTGCCGGGGGTGATCGGCAAGGAAGCCAGCCACCGCGAAGAAAGTTTTGAGACTGGGTTGCTGGAACCGGCGCTTTATACCCAGCCGCGAGACTGGAATGGAATTCAGGCGCCAGAGATTCTTGCGTCAGGGCATCACCGCAAGATTGCCGAATGGCGTCAGGCGGAAGCCGAACGGGAAACGCAGACGCGTCGACCGGATTTGTGGCAGAGATACCTGCAGACCCAGGTGTCCGGATCGAAGAAACAATAAGCGAAGCCCCCCGATCGGATGGGGTGTCNTCGCAGCAGATGAAGGAACGAAGCCGATGAATATCGTAGACCGCATTGGCCAGAAGCAGATGGAAAGATCGCTTGAGCAGCGGACTATTCCAGAATTCGCACCAGGTGACACCGTCCGTGTTGACGTGAAGGTTGTCGAGGGCACGCGTGAGCGTATTCAGGCTTTTGAGGGTGTGTGCATTGCCCGAAAAAGTGACGGTGTGAACTCTTCCTTTACTGTTCGCAAGCTATCCTACGGTGAAGGNGTTGAGCGGGTNTTCCCGCTCTATGGTCCTCAGGTGGCNGGTGTTANNGTTGTTCGCCGGGGTCGCGTTCGTCGCGCCAAGCTGTATTATCTACGTGGCCGTACCGGTAAGGCGGCGCGTATTGCTGAGAAAACCACAACCCGCGAGGCCTCTTCCTCCTGACCGCTCTGACCGGCCAGGAAGACCCTCGCCGGCAGATCTCTGGAGGAAAAGATGTCGGCACCCAAGACCCTTTTTGACAAAATATGGGATGCACATGTTGTGCATCGCCAAGATGACGGCACCTGTCTGATCTATATCGACAGGCACCTTGTCCATGAAGTGACCAGCCCACAGGCTTTTGAAGGCCTGCGNAATGCTGGCCGCCAGGTTCGTGCCCCCAATCGCACACTTGCTGTTGCTGACCACAATGTACCGACAACCGACCGGTCGGTGGGCATTGCGGACGAGGAATCGCGGATTCAGGTTGAGGCGCTTGCCACCAANGCAGCCGAATTTGGTGTTCCCTATTTTGCGATGGAAGATATTCGCCAGGGCATTGTCCATGTCATTGGCCCGGAACAGGGCTTNACACAGCCCGGCATGACCATTGTCTGNGGTGATTCGCATACAGCAACGCATGGGGCATTCGGTGCGCTGGCGTTCGGCATTGGCACATCCGAGGTGGAACATGTGCTGGCCACGCAGACGCTGATCCAGAAGCCGGCAAAGAATATGCGCATCACTGTTGATGGCGATCTGGCCCCCGGNGTTACCGCAAAAGACATCATTCTGACGATTGTCGGCAAGATCGGTACCGCTGGTGGAACCGGCCATGTCATCGAATTTGCCGGTTCTGCCATTCGCGGTCTGTCGATGGAAGGGCGGATGACAATCTGCAACATGGCCATCGAAGGCGGCGCACGGGCTGGCATGATCGCACCTGATGAGAAGACATTCGCNTATCTCGAAGGGCGCCCNATGGCCCCGCAGGGCGATATGTGGCAGAAGGCCGTCGCCTATTGGNGCACGCTGCCATCTGATGCAGATGCCCGTTATGACACCGAGATCGTGCTGCCCGCATCCGAGATCGCCCCGACTGTAACCTGGGGCACGTCGCCCGAGGACGCGCTGGCGATCACCGCCGCTGTGCCGGATCCGGAAAAGGAAAAGGATCAGGCCAAGCGGGCCAAGATCGAACGCGCTATCGACTATATGGGTCTGACACCCGGCCAGAAGCTGACGGATGTGAAGATTGATACAGTCTTTATCGGGTCCTGCACGAACAGCCGCATCGAGGATTTGCGTGCCGCTGCCGGCATTGCCGAGGGCCGCAAGGTTGCTGATGGCATCCGTGCCATGGTGGTGCCGGGATCGGGGCTGGTCAAGGAACAGGCAGAGGCCGAAGGGCTGGACAAGGTGTTCACAGCTGCCGGCTTTGAATGGCGTGAGCCCGGCTGTTCGATGTGTCTTGCAATGAATGCCGACAAGCTGGCTGAGGGAGAGCGCTGTGCCTCAACCTCCAATCGGAATTTTGAAGGACGTCAGGGCCGTGGTGGTCGTACCCATCTGGTCAGTCCTGAAATGGCAACGGCCGCAGCATTGACCGGGTATCTGACCGATATCCGCGATATGCAAAGCTAAGGGAGGTCGAGAGATGCAGAAATTTGACAGACTGACTGGCGTTGCCGCGCCGATTAACATCATCAATATCGATACCGATATGATCATCCCCAAGCAGTTCCTGAAGACGATCAAGCGATCTGGTCTCGGGGCCAATCTGTTTGACGAGATGCGGTTCACCAAGGACGGGGCAGAAAAACCGGATTTTGTCCTGAATCGTGAACCCTACAGGCAGACAGAGATCATTGTGGCTGGTGATAATTTCGGCTGCGGGTCGAGCCGCGAGCATGCGCCATGGGCACTTCTCGATTTCGGCGTGCGTTGTGTGATTTCGACCAGTTTTGCCGACATCTTCTATAACAATTGTTTCAAGAACGGGATTCTGCCGATTGCCGTGTCGGCAGATGATCGTGATGCCTTGCTTGCCGATGCACAGGATACCGAAAATCCGGAACTGTCGATCGATCTGGAAACGCAGACAATCCGCCGTCCGAATGGCGGTGAAATCAGCTTCGAGATCGACCCGTTCCGCAAGCAATGCCTTCTTGAGGGGCTGGATGATATCGGACTGACTATGGAAAAAAATGCCTCGATAGACAGTTTTGAGAGTACGCGTGGCGAAGACCAGCCCTGGCTCTGATCACCTGTTAACCACAGCTGCAGCTGGCCCGTGGACACTGCCCGCATGCCAGCTGCCTGAATACAAGGAAAAATGAAGATGGCGTCAAACCGCAAGATCATGGTGCTGCCCGGTGATGGTATCGGCACTGAAATCATGAAGGCCAATATGCGGATCATCGACTGGATGGCAAAATACCGGTCGATTGACTTTGATATGCAGGAAGGTCTTGTCGGTGGCGCAGCCTATGATGTGCATGGAACGCCGCTCAGCGACGAAACGCTGGCTGATTCCATTGCCTCGGATGCTGTTCTGTTCGGTGCAGTCGGCGGGCCGCAATATGATGATCTGGCGTTTGATCTGAAGCCTGAGCGCGGGCTGCTGGCATTGCGCAAGGAAATGGANCTGTTTGCCAATCTGCGTCCGGCCATGGTGTTTCCGGCGTTGGTTGAGGCATCGACACTNAAGCNGGAGATTGTGTCCGGTCTTGANATCATGATCCTGCGCGAATTNTGCGGCGGGTCCTATTTCGCCGAGCCGCGCGGCATTGAAGATCAGCCTGANGGCACCCGCAAGGGGTTTGACACGAACGCCTATACCACGCCGGAAATTGAACGGATTGGCCGTGTGGCGCTGGATCTGGCNCGCAAGCGGGATGGTCGCCTTGTGTCGGTCGAGAAGGCCAATGTGATGCATTCGGGTGTGTTGTGGCGCGAGGTCATGACAGCGTTGCATGCCGCCGAGGGCGAGGGTGTCGAATTCAGCAACATGTATGCCGACAATTGTGCAATGCAGCTTGTTCGCAACCCCAAGCAGTTTGACGTGATTGTTACCGACAATCTTTTTGGTGATCTGTTGTCTGACTGTGCGGCGATGCTGACNGGTTCGCTCGGCATGCTGCCATCGGCATCGCTTGGTNCCCCNGATCCGGATACCGGCCTTCCCAANGCGATGTATGAACCGGTGCACGGGTCTGCGCCGGATATNGCCGGAAAGGGCATTGCCAACCCGCTGGCCCAGTTCATGAGCTTTGCCATGATGTTGCGTTACAGCTTCAACCAGGGGGATGAGGCCGATCTTCTGGAAGGCGCGGTCGCGNCGGCACTGAAGACAACACGGACAGGCGATATCATGACCCCCGGCTGTACCCAGACAGGCACAGACGGCATGACCGAAGCTGTTCTGAACGCCATGGACCAGCTTGCGCGCTGACACGCGCTGCTTGTGAATGATCAAACTGATGCCATCAATGGCATGACCAGACGATGAGGAATAAAATGGGATATCGAGTTGCCGTAGTCGGTGCCACCGGTGCTGTCGGACGCGAGATGCTGCAAACACTTGCCGAGCGGAATTTTCCGGCGGACNAGGTGACTGCGCTTGCGTCATCGCGCTCGGCTGGCCGTGAGGTNTCTTATGGCGAGGACGAAGTTCTGACCATCGGCTCGCTCGACAAGTTTGACTTTGCTGATGCTGATATCGCCCTGTTTTCAGCTGGTGGTGACACAGCAAAGGATGTCGCGCCAAAGGCNGGTGCAGCGGGCTGTATCGTGATCGACAATTCCTCTGCATTCCGCATGGATGANGATGTGCCGCTGATCGTGCCGGAAGTAAATGCTGACACGGTGGACCAGGCGTTGCCAGCGAATGGTGGCCGCAACATCATTGCCAACCCGAATTGTTCGACTGCGCAGCTGGTGGTGGCACTGAAGCCGCTGCATGACAAGTTTGGTGTGCNCCGTGTTGTTGTTTCGACCTATCAGGCAACATCGGGTGCGGGCAAGGCGGCCATGGACGAGCTGTTCAACCAGACACGCGGCATTTATGTAAATGATCCGGTGCAGCCGGAATTGTTTACCAAGCAGATTGCCTTCAACGCGATCCCGCATATCGACAAGTTCCTTGATGACGGTTTCACCAAGGAAGAATGGAAGATGTCGGCCGAGACAAAGAAGATCCTCGACCCGGCGATCGAGCTGGTTGCACATTGCGTGCGGATTCCGGTTTTTATCGGGCATAGCGAGGCGGTATTCATTGAAACCGANAAGCCGATGACCGAGAAGGCTGTGCGCNANNTGTTGCGTGAATCAGACGGTGTGACAGTGATCGACCATCGTGCCGATGAAGGCTATGTCACCCCGCATGAGGCAGCGGGCGAGGACGCCGTTTTCATCAGCCGTATCCGCAAGGACCCGACCATTGAAAACGGGATGGTGTTCTGGTGTGTGTCGGACAATTTGCGCAAGGGCGCGGCACTGAATTCAGTGCAGATNGCCGAGCTTGTTGCCGAACGGGGTCTTTACGGGCGCTAGGCGTTCTGGCACCGGAATTTTAGGTGCTGGAATTTTGGACGCCANAATTACGGCTGTTGCGATTCTGCCAGCAACCCCAGATGTTCCAATAGTGCCAGATCCCGCGGCGTCGGGCTGGCGGCGATGATGGTGTGTGCGGTGGCGCTGGCCTTCGAAAATGCATCCTGAATTGCCAGTCCTGATGCCAGATACCCGCTGAACAGTGCTGTCAGCAGATCGCCGCCGCCAGCCACATTCTTTGCGGTGCTTGTCGNGGGATGCCAGACCTGCGTGCCGTCGCGCATAATCAGCAGGTCNCCAATATCCGGCTTGTGATCTGCGGTAGTTTGGTCNGCCCCCACCGGCGCCGAAATGACCCCGGTGATGATGATGGCGGTCATCGCATGCTGCGTCAGCAATGTGGCGGCGGCATCTGCCGCACTGTCCAGNTCGGTGATATCGGTCCCGCTCAGCTGTGCCAGTTCAAACTGGTTTGGTGTGATGATGTCGGCAAGCGGCAGCAATCGGGTGCGAATACCATCGGCAAGATCGGCCGACACATACAGCTGCCCGGCATCCCCCATCACCGGATCAAGTATGTAATGACCGGACGGCTCTGCCTGCCATGATGTCAGCAGCGCAACAATCGACTCAATCTGCCCGACGCTGCCGAGATAGCCTGTCATGATCTGCGCAATATCGCCGGTCTCGCCAAGATCCTGAAGCCCGTCAAGTTGTGCGGCAAACAGATGGTCAGCCAACGGCCCGCCGGCCCGTCCGCCATATCCCGGATGCGCGGCAAGGCTGATGGTGTCGATCATCATGGGATGATGCCCCATCGCCAGAAGGACTGGACCGGCAACCGCATTGCCGACAAAGCCGACAGTTACCGAAGACTGTATGGATAGAATTTTTTTCATTGATGTGAGTTGTCTCCACAATCGGCATGCGAGGCAAATGAAATTTTCATCGGCCGGGCTGTATTCAGGGCGGGCCGTGTCTGGAGCGGGGCGCAGGCTGGTGCGACTTGCTTTCACATTGACTAGCATCCGCACCAGCCCGTAAGTTGGCGTCTGTGCTGAATTTGAAATGTTAGAAAGGATCGTGATGGGCCGGCAACGTCCGCTGTCACCGCATCTTCAGGTATACCGTCCGCAGATGACATCGGTGATGTCGATCATGCATCGGGCGGCGGGGATTGTTCTTACAACAGGCACGCTTGTCATGACGGCGTGGCTCGTATCGTTGGCGATGGGGGCTGAATCCTATGGCATGGTGGCAGCCTTTCTCGCACATCCCTTGGGGCAATTTGTCCTATTCGGATATTCGGTCGCGCTGATCTATCATGCGCTTAATGGTATTCGCCATCTTGGTTGGGATATCGGTATTGGGCTCACCATTCCTGAAGTGTACAGAAACGGACAGCTTGTGCTGATCCTGACTTCGGTATTGACCGCCGCACTATGGGCTGTGGTCTGGATGTAAGGGGGACAGCGCATGGCCGATTATCCTGCAGGGATAACCCATCGCAAACGAATTTCCGGGGTGCGTCACTGGCGCTGGCAGCGTTTCAGCGCCGTCGCTGTGCTGGCGTTGATGATCTATCTTGTGATCGCCCTGGCCAGCATTGGCGGCATGTCGTACGGCGAGGCGCTGACCTTTGTTGGTCAACCTGTCAACGCGGCCGCCATCAGCGCGCTGGTGCTGGCTGGCCTGTTTCACGGGACCTTGGGTCTCGAGGTGGTGATAGAGGATTACATTTCGGTCAGGGGCGGCCGCCGGGCTGTAATGCTGCTTGTTCGTGTTGGCATGGGCGCTGCTGCTCTGGCCAGCCTGTGGGCCATGGTCAGAATATTGGGTTAAGTGTACGGGTGGCTGCGGCCGCGCCGGGAAATGTATGAGGAAAAGGCATGACAGCCTACGAAATAACAGATCACCATTATGATGTGGTCGTCGTCGGTGCTGGCGGCGCCGGTCTTCGTGCAACGCTTGGAATGGCGGCTGGCGGGTTGAAAACGGCCTGCATCACCAAGGTGTTTCCCACACGCTCGCACACCGTTGCGGCGCAGGGCGGGATTGGCGCTGCGCTCAACAATATGGGTGAAGGTGATAACTGGCAGTATCATATGTACGATACGGTCAAAGGGTCAGACTGGCTTGGCGACCAGGATGCGATCGAATATATGTGCCGCAACGCCATTCCCTCGGTGATCGAGCTGGAAAATTACGGCGTGCCGTTCTCGCGCACCGAAGAAGGCAAGATTTACCAGCGCCCGTTCGGTGGACATACGCTGGATTACGGCAAGTCGATGGCGCGCCGGGCCTGTGCTGCTGCCGACCGGACCGGCCATGCCATTTTGCATACGC
The DNA here is from genome assembly GCA_002683535.1 of SAR116 cluster bacterium. GTDB lineage: Bacteria > Pseudomonadota > Alphaproteobacteria > Puniceispirillales > Puniceispirillaceae > UBA8309. The sequence goes on along the minus strand of NYTO01000083.1, from coordinate 15,132 downwards.
TGTATCAGCAATGTCTGAAATATCAGGCGCATTTCCATATCGAATATTTTGCCCTCGATCTGTTGATGACCGATGATGGCGAATGTGCCGGCATCATTGCGCTGTGCATGGAAGACGGCACTCTGCACCGGTTCTGGGGACAGCAAACCGTTCTGGCTACCGGTGGTTATGGCCGGGTGTATTTCTCATGCACATCGGCCCATACCTGCACCGGCGATGGCAACGCCATGGCGCTGCGCGCGGGCCTGCCACTGCAGGATATGGAATTTGTGCAGTTTCATCCCACTGGCGTCTATGGCGCAGGCGTGCTGATCACTGAAGGCGCGCGAGGTGAAGGCGGTTATCTGACCAATTCAGAAGGTGAACGGTTCATGGACCGCTTTGCGCCCACCGCCAAGGATCTTGCCAGCCGTGATGTTGTCAGCCGGGCGATGACCATTGAAATCAACGAAGGCCGCGGGGTTGGTCCGAACAAGGACCATATCATGCTGCATCTTGAACATATCGACCCTGATACCTTGCATCAGCGCCTGCCGGGCATTACCGAAACGGCCCGTATTTTCTGTGGCGTTGATGTAACGCGTGAGCCAATTCCGGTGCTGCCTACCGTGCATTACAATATGGGCGGCATTCCGACGAATTATCACGGCGAGGTGATTTCGGCGGCGAATGGCAATGAAAATGCCACTGTGCCCGGCCTGATGGCCATTGGTGAGGCGGCGTGCGTTTCCGTTCACGGGGCAAACCGTCTGGGAACCAATTCGCTTCTCGACATTGTTGTGTTCGGGCGGGCCGCGGCCCACCGGGCTGTTGAAACCGTACAGGCAGGCGGAACGCCGCGCAGTGCGCCGCAGGCGGCAACTGACAAGGCGCTGGAGCGTTTTGACCGTATGCGGCATGCTGACGGGAATGTGCCGGCAGCACAAATCCGCCATGAAATGCAGCAGGTCATGCAGCGCCACGCTGCGGTCTTCCGTTCATCGGCAAGCCTTACCGAGGGCGTTGCCAATATGGATAATGTGGCAAGTCAGATGGGACAGATCGGGGTGAAGGACAAATCGCTGATCTGGAATACCGATCTCATCGAGGCGATGGAGCTGGAAAATCTGGTAGGTCAGGCGCTGGTCACCATCCGTTCTGCCGACCAGCGCGCCGAATCACGCGGTGCCCATGCGCATGAAGACTGGCCGGAACGCGATGATGAAAACTGGATGAAGCATACCGTGATGTGGCTTGACGAACAGAATCGGTCCACACTTGGCTATCGCAGTGTTGCGATGAATACATTGAGCAATGATGTGGCACCGATCCCGCCGGCGCCGCGGGTCTATTAGGGCAAAATTGTCCGGAAAGGTGCCAGGGTCTCATGGCTGAATTCACACTTCCCGCGCATTCGAAATTCACTGCCGGGCACAGTCACACGGCGCCCCAGGGGGCGTCCGATGTGCGTGTCTTCCAGATCTATCGCTGGTCACCCGATGATGATGAAAACCCGCGTCTCGACAGTTTCGAGGTCGATCTTGATGATTGNGGGCCAATGGTTCTGGACGCGCTGATCAAGATCAAGAGNGAACAGGACAGCACCCTGACGTTCCGCCGGTCTTGCCGCGAGGGCATTTGCGGGTCCTGCTCCATGAATATTGATGGCACGAACACGCTTGCCTGCCTGAAAAGCATCAAGGACGTGCAGGGCGATGTGAAGATTTTTCCGCTGCCGCATATGCCGGTGGTCAAGGATCTTGTGCCTGATCTCAGCAATGCCTATCGCCAGCTTGCAGCCATTGAACCATGGCTGAAAGCCGATGAGGATGCCCCCGAAGGCGAAGANCGCCGCCAGTCACCTGAACAGCGCGAGCAGCTTGACNGTTTGTGGGAATGTGTCCTGTGTTTCAGCTGTTCTACCGCCTGTCCAAGCTATTGGTGGAACAGTGAGGAATATCTGGGGCCAGCCGTGTTGTTGCAGGCCTATCGCTGGGTGGCTGACAGCCGCGATGACAAGACGGATGAACGTCTTGATGCGCTGGATGACAGCTTTGCCCTTTATCGCTGCCACACCATCATGAACTGCGCCAAGACCTGCCCGAAAGGGCTGAACCCGGGCAAGGCGATTGCCAGCATCAAAAGCGAGATTGCCAGCCGCTAGGCACGTCTTGTTGACAGGCGCAGCTGGCCGTATTGGCCCATTGCGGTGCAAAGCGATTGAAGGTTGGTGGTGATTGCATGTATGAANGCTGGCAGCCCGTAACAGGNGGGCATGATACTATGCAGACATCAGCACAACATCCCCATGCCTGACCAGAATATTGCCGCCATATCCAGTGTAAGCGCCCGTCTTGCCGCCCGCGTCGAGGCGGGNACCCTGACTGCCGATCCNGCNCAGCAGTCGNTGGCCGGTGCGCTTGACGGATTGCTGTCCGATATACTGGCGTCCGGGGACCGCTCGATCCTGTCACGCCTGACCGGGCGCAAAAAGCTGCAGCGCGGCCTTTATATCCATGGCGGTGTCGGACGCGGCAAGACAATGCTGATGGACATGTTTCACGACTGTCTGTCATCCAGCCATCTGCGGGGNGGCCAGTTCCGGCTGCATTTTCATGATTTNATGGTACTGGCCCAGGATACCATTCATGCGGCCCGCATATCGGGCAGCGACGACCCGGTAGAGGCCGCGGCCACAACACTTGCCGCACGCGGGCGGGTCATGTGCTTTGATGAAATGGAAGTGCGCGACATTGCCGATGCAATGATCCTGGCACGACTGTTTACCGGGCTGTTCGACAAGGGTGTTGTTGTGGTCGCCACGTCGAATCGCCATGCGGATGAACTCTACAAGAACGGTCTGCATCGCGATCGCTTTCTGCCATTCATTGCCCTTTTGAAGCAACGATGCCAGATGCTGACCATTGCTGATGGCCGGGACTGGCGCGCCCAGATGCTGGCGGGAATGGCATCCTGGCATATGCCTGACGACAGGCAGGCGACTGCCGCACTTGATGATGCTTTTGCAAGGTTGGCTGGCGATGCTGTGGTTGGCAGTGAAAGCATTCGTGTTGCCGGGCGTGACATCAGCTTTGACCGGGTGGCGGGTGATGTGGCGCGTATTTCCTTTGCCAACCTGTGCGAGATGCCCTTGGGTGCGCGCGACTATCTGGCTATTGCTGGCCGGTTTGCGGGGCTGCTGGTTGATCATGTGCCGGTGCTTGCCAGCGCCAACGAGCCGGCCGCGCGCCGTTTCATGTGGCTGGTTGATGCGCTTTATGACCGGCAGCGGTTTCTCGTGGCGAGCGCAGCCACGGACATAGCCAATCTGTATCAAGGTCACAATTACAGTTTCGAATTTGAGAGAACCGTATCGCGCCTCGGAGAAATGACCCGTCGCGCTGCCCAGGCTGAAACCACCTAGTCTGAAACCGACCGTTTTTCTGCTGACACGCCTTGAATCTGGGGATTTCACTTGTTTATAGACGGATTATTGGTTACACCGGCGCCAATGATTTGCTACCGGCTGACGGTGCCCTTCTCGCGGCTCCCTTCCGACATGACATCAGGAGTTAAATCGCATGGCCCGCAATAAAATATCTCTCGTCGGTGCCGGCAACATCGGGGGGACGCTGGCCCTTCTTGCCGGTCTGAAGGAACTTGGTGACATCACCCTCTTCGACATTGCCGAAGGGGTTCCGCAGGGCAAGGCGCTGGATATTGCACAGGCGGCCCCGATTGAAGGATTTGATGCGGTGCTGGCCGGTGCGAATGATTATGGCGCGCTGGCGGGCAGCGATGTTGTTATCGTCACCGCCGGTGTGGCACGCAAGCCCGGTATGAGCCGCGATGACCTGATCGGTATCAATACCAAGGTCATGCAGCAGGTTGGCGCGGGTATCCGCGACAATTGCCCCGATGCCTTTGTGATCTGCATCACCAACCCGCTGGACGTGATGGTGGGTGTGTTGCAACGCGAATCAGGACTGCCAACCAGCCATGTTGTCGGCATGGCCGGGGTGCTTGATTCCGCGCGCTTCCGCTGCTTCCTCGCTGAGGAATTCAAGGTGTCTGTTGAAGATGTCACAGCCTTTGTTCTGGGTGGGCATGGCGATACCATGGTGCCGTTGGTCCGGTATTCAACGGTGGCCGGTATTCCGGTTCCAGACCTGATTTCGATGGGATGGTCGACCGAAGCGCGCATCGAGGANATTGTGCAGCGGACGCGCGATGGCGGGGCCGAGATTGTTGGCCTTCTGAAGACCGGTTCAGCCTTTTATGCACCGGCATCATCAGCGATTGAAATGGCAGAAGCCTATCTGGGCGACAAAAAGCGCGTGTTGCCATGTGCAGCATGGGTGGATGGCGCCTACGGGCTTGAAGGTTTGTATGTGGGCGTGCCGGTTGTAATCGGTTCAGCAGGTGTTGAACGCGTTGTGGATATCGCGTTGAATGCNGATGAACAGCAGATGTTTGACCATTCGGTCGCAGCGGTCCGTGCGCTTAATGATGTAGTTGAGTCACTTGGGTAGCTGATTCCGCAAGGGAATCCGGCGTGACGGGGGGAAGCGCATGAACATCCACGAACATCAGGCAAAGGCNCTGCTTGCAGGCTTTGGTGTCCCGGTGCCGCGCGGCGAGGCCGCGTTTACNGTTGACGAGGCCGTTGCAGCTGCCGAGGCGCTTGGCGGCCCTGTCTGGGTTGTGAAGGCGCAAATNCATGCGGGCGGGCGCGGCAAGGCTGGCGGGGTGAAGGTTGTCTCGTCAATCGATGAGGTGCGCACCGTCGCCAACGAGATTCTTGGCAAGACACTTGTTACCCATCAGACCGGACCGCAGGGACGCGACGTGCAGCGCCTCTATGTCGAGGATGGCTGNGATATNGCNGATGANCTNTATCTNTCNNNGCTNGTTGATCGNGNCACCAGCCGCATCACNATCATNGCNTCNAGNGANGGNGGNATGGATNTCGAGGANGTNGCGGCCAGTCACAGCCTGAGAAAATTCTTTCGGTGAGCATCGATCCGGCTACGGGACTTCAGCCGCATCACGCACGCCGGCTGGCAACGGTGATGGAATTGTCCAAGGCAACAGCAAAGCAGCTGCCGGCATTTCTGTCCGGCCTTGTCACTGCCTTTTCATCGCTTGATGCCAGCCTTGTCGAGATCAACCCGCTTGTTGTGACAGGCAGTGGCGATCTGTTGGCGCTGGATGCGAAGATGAGCTTCGACGACAATGCGCTCTACCGGCATGCCGATGTTATGGAACTGCGTGATCTTGCCGAAGAAGATCCGGCCGAGGTGCGGGCCAGCGAGTTTGATCTGAACTATATCAAGCTGGATGGCAATATTGGCTGCATGGTCAATGGTGCCGGTCTTGCCATGGCGACGATGGATATCATTCAGTTGCGCGGCGGGTCGCCGGCAAACTTTCTGGATGTTGGTGGCAGCGCCACTACCGAGCGCGTGACCGAGGCGTTCAAGATCATCCTGTCAGATGCCAATGTGAGGGGCATTCTGGTGAATATTTTTGGCGGCATCATGCGCTGTGACATCATCGCCGAGGGTGTTGTCAGTGCGGCGCGTACGCTGGGGCTGGACAAGCCGCTGGTGGTGCGCCTTGAAGGCACGAATGTAGACGAAGGCAAACGGATTATGGCGGACAGCGGGCTGGCCATCATTCCGGCGGACAATCTGGCAGATGCGGCGGAAAAAATCGTCGCTGCCACGGCCTGACGGGGGATTGGTGATGTCAGTACTGGTCAACAGCGAAACCCGGGTCATCTGTCAGGGCTTTACCGGCGCGCAGGGAACCTTCCATTCAGAACAGGCCATCGCATATGGCACGAAGATGGTTGGCGGTGTGACTCCCGGAAAGGGCGGGCAAACCCATCTTGACCTGCCTGTTTTCAATGCCGTTGGCGAGGCCATGGCCGCGACCGGTGCAAATGCCTCGGTCATCTATGTGCCGCCACCCTTTGCGGCAGATTCAATCCTTGAGGCGATTGACGCCGACATGCCGCTGATCATCTGCATCACCGAAGGCATTCCGGTGCTGGACATGGTGCGGGTCAAGCGCGCGCTGGTCGGCAGCAACAGCCGGCTGATCGGCCCCAACTGCCCCGGCATCATCACCCCGGGCGAATGCAAGATCGGCATCATGCCGGGACATATCCATACGCCGGGCAAGGTTGGTATCGTGTCGCGTTCGGGAACGCTGACCTATGAGGCAGTGGCGCAGACAACCGCTGAAGGCCTTGGCCAGTCTACCTGTATCGGCATTGGCGGTGATCCTGTGAATGGCACCAATTTCATCGACTGTCTCGAAATGTTTCTTGCCGATGACCAGACCGAAGCCATCGTGATGATCGGCGAGATTGGCGGGTCTGCCGAGGAAGAGGCAGCCGCCTTCTATTCAGCGCAACCCGTTCAGAAGCCGATTGCCGGTTTCATCGCCGGTTTGACAGCGCCGCCCGGTCGGCGGATGGGTCATGCTGGTGCCATTGTAAGCGGCGGCAGCGGCGGTGCATCTGACAAGATCGATGCCATGCGCGGCGCCGGTTTTGAAATGGCTGAATCGCCGGCTGATATCGGTAATGCGGTCACACGTGCGATTGCGCGTGCGGCCTGACATACAGAGCTTGAATAACGACGGTTGAATCATGGCCAATCTGGCCTAGACTGTTCGGAATGACTGTAAACAAGGTGCCCGTGACCTGAAGATATAACACTGGGGGTGGTGTTTAGATGGATGATGCAGCGCAACGGCCAGGCGACAGTGACGCCGCTGGCCAGAGTGAACTGGACCTGAGTTTCCTTTCGGCAGCCAATGCCACATTCATCGCCGAAATGAATGCCGCCTGGCGGCAGGACCCGCGGTCTGTAGATGCACGGTGGGCAGCCTATTTCGACCAGCTTGACGCGCTTGGCGATGTTGATGGCGAGGCACGGCCCAGCTGGGCACCAGACAAGAGCCGCATTGTGGGCGCTGTTGACCCGGACAGTTCGGTAAAGGCTGTTGCCGCAGGCCATGCCGGCAGTCAGCAGGTCAATGCCAAGACCATGCGGGCGGCAACGCTGGACTCGTTGCGCGCGGTGATGCTGATCCGTGCCTATCGCATCCGTGGTCATCTGCTGGCCCAGCTTGATCCGCTGTCACTCGAGGAAAAGCCGATTCATCCCGAGCTTGACCCGGCGACATACGGGTTTACCGATGATGACTGGGACAGGCCTATCTTCATCAATTATGTTCTGGGGCTTGAAACGGCGACATTGCGAGACATTGTCGATCTGCTGCGCAAGACCTATTGCAGCACGATTGGTGTCGAATTCATGCATATTCAGGATCCGGGACAAAAAGCCTGGATTCAGGAACGGATCGAGGCCATTGGAAATCGCACGGATTTTACCGAGCGCGGCAAGCTTGCCATCTATGAGCGCCTTGTCGATGCCGAAGAATTCGAGAAGTATCTTCACAAGAAATATACCGGCACCAAGCGGTTCGGCATGGATGGCGCAGAAGCGATCATTCCGGCAATCGAACAGGTTCTGAAGCGCGGCACCCAGCTGGGTGTTGAGGAAGTGGTCGTCGGCATGGCGCATCGTGGCCGCCTGAACATGCTGCACAATATTTTTGGCAAGCCGTTCCGCGCCATCATCTCGGAATTTCTCGGCAACCCGGCCAATCCGGAAAATGCTGGTGGCTCGGGCGATGTGAAATATCATATGGGTGCTTCTTCGGATCGTGAATTCGATGACAAGACTGTGCATCTGAGCCTGGCCCCGAACCCGTCACATCTTGAAATTGTTGATCCGGTTGTGATTGGGCGTGTGCGCGCCAAGCAGCATCAGCGTCAGGATACAGCGCGCAAGCAGGTGGTCGGCATTCTGCTGCATGGTGATGCGGCCTTTGCTGGCCAGGGTGTTGTTGGCGAGACATTCGCCTTTTCGGCGCTGCGGGGGTATCGCACCGGCGGCACGATTCACATCGTCGTCAATAACCAGATCGGGTTTACAACAAGCCCGCATTATTCACGGTCCTCGCCCTACCCTACCGATGTTGCGAAAATGGTCATGGCACCGATTTTCCACGTCAATGGTGATGATCCAGAGGCGGTTGTCCACGCGGCGCGTATCGCCATCGAATTCCGTCAGGCCTTTGGCTGTGATGTGGTTCTGGATTTCTTCTGTTATCGCCGGTTCGGCCATAATGAAGGCGATGAGCCGATGTTCACCCAGCCCCTGATGTACAAGACCATCGCCGCCCATCCGACAACGCGCGCGCTTTATGCTGACAAGCTGGTCGCTGACGGCACGCTGACCGCTGAACAGGCACAGCAGATCGTTGATGACCGGATTGCGCATCTCGACAATGAATTCGAAGCCGGCACCGGATATCGTCCGAACAAGGCAGACTGGCTGGAAGGCAGCTGGTCGGGCATGCGCACCGCGCCGATGGGCGCTCGCCGCGGTGAAACCGGCGTCGATCTTGATACATTGCGTTCGATTGGTGCGTCGATGACGACGGTGCCATCGCATATGAAACTCAACTCAAAGCTTTTGCGCATTGTCGACACCCGCGCCAAACGCATCGAGGAAGGTGAAGGGCTGGACTGGGCCACTGCCGAACATCTGGCATTCGGTGCGCTGGTTCTTGAAGGTGATCCGGTGCGTCTGTCAGGTCAGGACAGTTGCCGTGGCACATTCAGCCAGCGCCACGCCGTCCTTGTTGATCAGGAAACTGAAGAGCGCTATGCGCCGCTGGCCCATCTGGCCGATGATCAGGCGATGTTTGAGGTGATTGACTCGCCGCTGTCCGAGGCCTCGGTCATGGGATTCGAATATGGGTTTTCCCAGGTTGAACCGAATGCCCTTGTCATGTGGGAGGCGCAGTTCGGCGATTTTGCCAATGGCGCACAGGTGGTCATTGACCAGTTCATTTCGTCCGGTGAGGCGAAGTGGCTGCGGATGAACGCGCTGGTGCTGCTGTTGCCACATGGCTATGAGGGTCAGGGACCCGAGCATTCATCGGCGCGTCTTGAACGCTATCTGCAGCTGTGTGCCGAGGACAATATGCAGGTGGTCAACTGTACGACCCCGGCAAATTATTTCCATGTGTTGCGCCGCCAGCTGCGCCGTGAATTCCGCAAGCCGCTGATTATCATGACACCGAAGTCACTGCTGCGTCACAAGGCATGCGTCTCGTCGCTTGCCGATCTGGCGACCGGAACAACGTTCCACCGGGTGCTGGATGAACGAGGTGGCAAGGTAAAATCCGGCAAAGCCAAGCGAATCGTCATGTGCAGCGGCAAAGTGTATTACGATCTGGCCGCGGCGCGCGATGCTGCTGAACTGTGGGATATCGAGATATTGCGTGTTGAACAGCTTTATCCTTTCCCCAGCAAGGCACTGACAGAAACATTGTCAGACGTGCCGGGCGCGACTTTTGTCTGGTGTCAGGAAGAGCCGCGCAACATGGGGGGCTGGACCTTTGTTCGTGATTTCATCGAGGAGGCCATGCAGGCCGCAGGTGCCCGTCAGGAACGCCTGATCTATGCCGGGCGTGACGCTGCCGCCTCGCCGGCCACAGGCACATTGGCACGCCATAACCGGGAACAGAATGCACTTGTTGCCGATGCGCTGAACCTGCCGACCGATAAATCGTAGAGACGGCAAAACGTAGAGAATAGCGGGCGACACAGCTTCGCAACCAAGGGGCGTAATGACGTCCAGAATGGCCTGAGGGGGCTTTTTGAAGATGGCAATTGAAATTAAGGTGCCGACGCTGGGCGAATCAGTGGCAGATGCCACGGTGGCCCGCTGGATCAAGTCTACAGGCGATGCGGTGAAAGCCGATGAGCCGGTGGTCGAGCTTGAAACAGACAAGGTAACACTTGAGGTGCCAGCACCGGCCGCCGGAACACTTGGCGAGATCATGGCAGCTGAAGGTGCTGTTGTTGAAGTGGGTGCCAGTCTTGCCATGCTGAATGAGGGGGCTGCGCCAACAGCAAAGACCAAGGCCCCGGAAAGCGCGGCGAAGGAAACGCCTGCAAAGGAAGACGGGGCCAAAGCGGCTGCTGCAACCACCGCAGCGCCAGCCCCGGCTGCCCAACCGGCGCCAGCGCCGAAAAGTGATGTGCCGCTGTCGCCAGCTGTGCGCCGTCTTGTCGAGGAAAACAACATCAATCCGGCGGCGATTGCGGGCACCGGTGTCGATGGCCGGCTGACCAAGGCCGATGTGCTGGCCCATATGAAGGGCGGCGCCCCTGCACCGTCAGTGTCGGCTGCGCCGCAAACCGCAACACAGACGGCTGCCGCGCCGCGCCAGACGCCGCGCGCCGAAGATGCTGCCCGCGAGGAACGCGTTCCCATGTCAAAGCTGCGCAAGGTTATTGCGTCGCGCTTGAAGGCGGCACAGAACAACGCCGCCATGCTGACGACATTCAACGAGATCGATATGACGGCGCTGATGGCGATTCGCAGTGATTATCGTCAGGATTTTGAGGCTGCACATGGCATCCGCCTTGGCTTTATGGGCATGTTTGTGCTGGCTGCCGTACAGGCGCTGCGGGAATTTCCAGCCGTCAATGCCGAGATCGATGGCGGCGATATCATCTACAAGAACTACTACAATGTCGGGGTTGCGGTGGGCACGCCGCAGGGCCTTGTTGTGCCGGTTGTCCGCGATGCGGGCGATATGGGTCTTGCCGATATCGAAACCACCATCGGCGATTTTGGTGCGCGGGCGCGCAATGGCAAGATTACGCCGGATGAAATGGCTGGCGGCACCTTCACCATCTCTAACGGTGGTGTCTACGGGTCGCTGATGTCGACACCGATCCTGAACCCGCCACAAAGCGGTATTCTGGGCATGCACAAGATCGAAAAGCGNCCCATTGTGGTTGATGACGCAATTGTTATCCGCCCGATGATGTATCTGGCGCTATCCTATGACCATCGGATCATTGATGGCCGTGAGGCGGTNTCCTTCCTCTCGCGGATCAAGGACATGGTCGAGGATCCGCGTCGCCTGCTGCTGGGCGTCTGACATTGCCGCCGCCTGCGGGCGGCCACCATGGGGGTTTCGACATGAGCGAAAACAGCTTTGATCTGATNATCATCGGCGCCGGGCCAGGCGGTTATGTGGCGGCTATCCGCGCTGCACAGCTGGGCATGAAAGTGGCGTGTGTTGAAAAGCGGGCATCGCTCGGCGGCACCTGCCTCAATGTCGGCTGTATCCCGTCAAAGGCACTGCTCAATGCCTCGGAACATTATGCAGATGCGGCCGGCGGCAGGCTGGCGGCGCTTGGCGTTGATGTTGGCGCGGTCAAGCTGGACCTGCCAACAATGATGGACGGCAAGGATACGATTGTAACCGGCCTGACATCGGGCATCGATTTCCTGTTCAAGAAAAACAAGATAACCCGGCTGCATGGTGCGGCGCGGATTACCGCGCCCGGCAAGGTATCGGTCAGCGATGGNGATGATNCGGGTGACTATACAGCCGAGAAAATTCTGATCGCTTCGGGAAGCCACGCATCCAGCTTGCCTGGAATCACCATCGATGAAACGCGCATCGTCAGTTCAACCGGCGCGCTGGCGCTGTCTGATGTGCCNAANAAGATGGTGGTGATCGGGGCCGGCTATATNGGGCTTGAACTTGGCACTGTCTGGTCGCGTCTTGGTGCCGAGGTTGAGGTGATCGAATTCCTGCCCCGTATTCTGCCGGGCATGGATGACGAGATTGCAAAGAAATTTATGGCCATGGCGAAAAAGCAGGGTCTGTCATTCCGCCTGAAGACGGCTGTCAAATCTGCAAAGGCGACGAAAAGNGGTGTGACACTTGCGCTTGAACCTGCTGGTGGCGGTGATTCTGAAACCATAAAGGCAGATATCGCCCTTGTTGCTGTTGGTCGTCATCCGGCGACAGACGGGCTGGGGCTGGATGATATCGGGGTGGCGCTCAGCGATCGCGGACGNATCAAGGTTGATGCGCGCTTTGAAACTTCGGTTGAGGATATCTACGCCATTGGTGATGTGATTGACGGGCCGATGCTGGCCCACAAGGCGGAAGAGGACGGTGTCGCTGCTGTCGAAATGATGGCCGGGCATGCCGGGCATGTTGATTATGATCTTGTTCCCGGCATCGTCTACACCGCGCCAGAGGTGGCAACCCTCGGCAAGAGCGAAGATGCGCTGAAAGACGCGGGCATTGCCTACAAAAAGGGCAGTTTCCCGTTTTCAGCAAACAGCCGGGCACGTGCGCAGGGCCATAGTGACGGATTTGTAAAAATTCTGGCAGATGCTGAAACCGATCGCGTGCTGGGGGTGCATATCATCGGCCATGAAGCTGGCACGATCATTCACGAATGCGCAACGGCCATGGCTTTTGGTGCCTCGTCAGAGGATATTGCCCGCACCTGTCATGGTCATCCAACGCTGAATGAGGCGGTGAAGGAAGCCGCGCTGGCTGTTGATGGCCGCGCCATTCATATGTAGCTGACTGGTACACCTGATCCGGTTGTCTGCCTGTTGCAGTGTCTGCGGTCAGCGCCCGCGCGGATGTGTCTCGCGATGCAAGCGCACCAGATGCGCCTCATCAACCGATGTATAGCGCTGCGTTGTTGACAGGCTGGCATGGCCCAGCAATTCCTGAATGGCCCGCAGATCGGCCCCGTTGCCCAGAAGATGCGTTGCAAAGGCATGTCGCAGGGCATGCGGCGTCACATGTGATGGCAGATTCAGCTGCACCCGCAATCCTTCGACAAGCCGCTGTGCGGCACGTGCGCCAAGCGCGTTGCCGCGGGCGCTGACAAACAATGGTGAATTGTTCCCGTCATCAAACGGGCATGACGCAACATAATCGGCAACCGCCTCGGCAACCGCTGCCAGCACAGGCACCTCACGAATTTTGCCACCCTTGCCTGTAATTCGCAGCCAGTCGCCGATTGGCAGGGCGGCTCTTGTCAGCGCCAACGCTTCGGAAATGCGCAGCCCTGCCCCATAGAGCAGCATCAGCAATGCAAAGTCGCGTTTCTTTGCCCAATCATCACCGCGCCGTTGAAAGATTGCCTGCAGCATGGCGCGCGCTTCGTCTTCCGATACCGGCTTTGGCACGGCGTGCGGAATTTTGGGTGCGCGCAACCATGCAAGATCAGGCACATTGATCCGTCCGGTACGTCCGCAGAACCGGTAATAGCTGCGCAATGCCGACACGCGTCTGGCGATGGTTGTCCGCGCCAGTGATCGGGCAGACATGTCGGCAAGCCAGCCGCGAAAGGACCGCCTGTCCGGCGTCATGTCCGGCACGCCTGTTCCGCTGCGCGCCAGAAAACCGGAATAGTCATCCAGATCGGCGGCATAGGCGGCAAGCGTGTTGTCGCCATAACGACGCTCGCTGCCAAGCCAGTCCAGCCAGGCCTGCCGGTTCTGCTGCAATGTCCTGCCTGTGGACGTTGTACCGCCGTGGCGGGGCGCTGTTGTCATCCTGTCTTCTATCGTCAGAGGATTGACTGGCCGGTGCCTTCCCAGTCACTGATGAAGGCAGCCAGACCCTTGTCAGTCAGCGGGTGCTGGTAAAGTGCTGTCAGAATCTTTGGCGGCAGCGTGACGACATCAGCGCCCAGAAGGGCGGCGTCGACAATATGCTGGGTGCTGCGTACCGATGCGACCAGCACTTCGGTTTCAAAACCATATTGATCATAAATGGTACAGATTTCCTCGATCAGCCCCATGCCATCCTGGCCGATATCGTCCAGCCGCCCGACAAAGGGTGAAATAAAGGTGGCACCAGCCTTGGCGGCCAGCATTGCCTGTCCGGCTGTAAAGCACAGGGTGACATTGACCTGTGTGCCGGCATCGCTGAGCGCGCGGCAGGTTTGAAGGCCAGCCTCTGTCAACGGCACTTTTACCGTTACATTCGGTGCCAGCCCGGCAAGTTTGCGCCCTTCGGCAAGCATGGTCTCAAAGTCGGTTGCAGCGACTTCGGCACTGACCGGACCGTCCACCATTTCGCAAATCTCGCTGATCGTCTCCAGAATATTGCGTCCCGATTTGGCTATCAGTGACGGGTTGGTGGTGACGCCATCAACGAAACCGCTGGCAATGTGTGCNCGAATCTCGTCGATATCGGCGCTGTCGAGNAAAATTTTCATGTCGGGAAGTCCGCTCTCCGGTGTAGGTTTTATGTCGGATCATCCGACGCGCGCAGTCTATCGCATGGCGTGCACTAAATCCAGAATGCCCGACCCGGCCGCCGGCAGATATGCCGACTTTCAGCTGGAACGGGGATCAGCGCAGAACCGAAGGCAAGGCACACGTGACGCAGAACGGGTCTCAAGAGAAGAAAGACAGTACCGCGCCTGATGAAATACGATCGGGCGGAGGCATGTCTGATGGGGCCGGGCCAGATGATTCGGTGGTGCGCGTTGCTGTCGGCGTGCCGGTTGACCGGGCTTTTGACTATGCGACCGGCGGGCTGGGNGCCTTGCCGCGCGGCACAATCGTGGTTGTGCCGTTCGGGCCGCGTCAGTTGAACGGCATTGTTCTTGGTCCCGGTGATGGCAGCATTCCCCGCGAATCGCTGAAGGCGGTTACGCGCGCCGCCCCGCTGCCGCCTGTCAGCGACATTTTTGTGCAGTTTGTCGAACGCGTCACTGCCTGGACAATGGCGCCGCTCGGCAGTGTGACAAAGATGGCACTCAGTCAGCCAAAGGCGCTATTGCCGCCGCCCCAGCAAAAGCTGTATCGCCGCCCTGACCCGCTGCCGGAAGAAGAAAAGCTGACAACGGCACGCCGCCGCGTGGCAGATGTTCTGGCGACAGCCGGCGCGCTGACATCACCCGAACTGCAGCGCGAATCCGGCGTCAGCGCGGGGGTCATTTCAGGCATGGAACGCGCTGGCAGCCTTGAGACATTGCTGGTGGACAGCGACAGGCCGCCACCGCGTCCCGGGCGTTTGCAGGGGCCAGCCCTGTCAGCCGACCAGATGGCCGCAACCAAGACCATTGCAGCTGCACTCGGCAAGGGATTTGCGCCGTTTCTGCTCGACGGGGTAACCGGGTCGGGAAAAACCGAGGTGTATTTCGATGCGGTCCAGCGGGTGCTGGATGCGGGCAGGCAGGTGCTGATCCTGTTGCCTGAAATTGCCTTGTCA
>NYTO01000082.1 GCA_002683535.1 SAR116 cluster bacterium | reverse complement strand
GCTCGCAGCCACTTCAAGCCCGATATAACCGCCGCCGACAATAACGGCCGACGTGGCATCTGTCGCGGCGTCCCGAATGCGCCGGGCATCTTCCGGGTGGCGCAGTTCATACACGCCCGACATCGCATCAAGCCCGCCAAGCCGGCGCGGCGTGGCACCGGTCGCCAGCACCAGCCTGTCATATGACAGCACCGCGCCATCCGCCATTGATACAGACCGCGAGCCTGTATCAATGGCCACGACCTCAACACCTGTTTTCAGCGTGATATCATGATCGGTGTACCAGCCCTGACCACGCAGAGCAAAACGGCTCTCATTATCAGGATCGGCGGCCAGAAACGCCTTTGACAGCGGTGGCCTTTCCAGCGGCAGCCCGGCAAGGCGCTCGATGATCATTATCTGACCATCGTAACCGTTCTGGCGAAGGGACTCGGCACAGGCGATACCAGCATGGCTACCTCCGATGATCACGACACGCATAAGCAATCTCCATCATTCGACCGTCAAATGATTAAACGCTTTTGACGGGTCTGGCAATTGACAGTCGGCTGGGCCGGTGCAAGATTTTCCTCATGTTATCAGCGGCGTTTCGCGTCGTATTGACCTGCATTCCAGCAGGCATGGAGACAGAACATGACCGACCAGATCCAGCCCTATTGGCAAAACTATGTGAACGGCAAATGGATAGATGGCGGTGCCGGCCGATTGCAGGTTGATAATCCGGGCACTGGCGAGGCCCTTGCCGAAATTGCCCTTGCCGATGCCGCTGACATTGATGATGGCGTCAAGGCTGCCATGGCCTGCCATGCCTCAGGCGTACTGACCGCCATGCGTCCGGTTGAACGCGGCCGCATAGTCAACCGCATGGGAACGTATCTGCAGCAGAATCTCGAACAGATCGCCACTGTGCTGACCCTTGAATCCGGCAAGCCCTATTGGGAAGCCGTGATCGAAATTGAAGGGGCCGCCCGCTATTTCGAATATTATGGGAACCAGGCTGAAACGCTGGAAGGCCGGTCGATCCCGCTTGGCGAGAACTATCTGGACTTCACGATTTATGAGCCGTTTGGCGTGTCTGCCCAGATCATTCCATGGAACTATCCGGTCGAGATGACGGCACGCGGTATCGCGGCGGCGCTTGCCACCGGCAATGCCTGTGTCGTGAAAACCCCCGAACTTGATCCGCTCAGCTGTCACTGGCTGGCGCGTGCGGCAGAGGATGCCGGCATGCCGGACGGGGCGTTGAACATTCTGTGCGGCCATGGTCATGAGGCCGGTGCCGCCCTTGCCGGGCATTCCGATGTCGGCAATGTCGTCTTTACCGGATCGGTGGAGACAGGCATCAAAGTTGCCACTGCCGCCGCCGCCAATGTCGTGCCGGCGGTTCTTGAACTTGGCGGCAAGTCGGCGGCGATCGTGATGCCGGATGCCGATCTGGACAATTTCATGGACTCGGTCCGCTGGGGCATTTTCTTCAATGCCGGTCAGGTATGTTCTGCCATGTCGCGGGTGATTGCACACCGCGATGTGCATGACGAGATCGTGGCGCGCTGTGCAGCGCTGGCCGAAAGTCTGTCGGTCGGCCCGGACATTGAACGCCGCGAATTCGGGGCCAATATGGGCGCAATGGTATCCGACGGTCAGCGTGATCGCGCCGAGGGACTGGTGGCAGGCGCTGAACGCGACGGTGCAAAGATTGTCACTGGCGGGCATCACCTGAATACCCCGGGTGCATTTCTGGCGCCGACAGTCAGCAGCGATGTGTCTCCTGACATGCAGATTGCCGGCACCGAAGTGTTCGGACCCGTGCTGTCGGTCCTGAAAACCGACACCGAGGATCAGGCGCTGGAGATTGCCAACAGCACCGAATATGGTCTGGTCGGTGGCATTTTCACCGCCGACATTGACGCTGCCCACCGCGCTGCCCGCCATATCCGTGCCGGCCAGATTTTCATCAATGAATGGTTTGCCGGCGGCGTTGAAACACCCTTTGGCGGTTTTGGCAAATCAGGCTATGGCCGCGAGAAGGGGCGTGAGGCGCTGTGGAACTATCTGCAGACGAAAAACATCGCCTACCGAACACGGTAAGGGGCATCAGATCACGTCTGGCGCTGATCACAACCGCCAAATCGCGAAAGCTTCAGCGGCCGCACTGCACCCATCCACACCGCATGGTCGCGATGGTCACGCAGTTGCGCTGCATCACTGTCACCCGTATTCGGATGGCTGAAGACCGTCAGCCCGTCACGGTTTTGTGCCAGCCACGCCATGACATCGCCGAACTGCGCATGCGGATATGCCAGCTGGATGCTGAAATCAGGGTGCGGTCCAACTGGCTGGTGATGCCAGCGCCCATAGACAATGCCAGCCTCTGCGGGAAAATGCGCCCGCATCGCGTCCAGAACCGCGATGGCGCGGTCATGGCTGCTGGCATCAAAATAGATATGGCTGTGCCAGCTTGCCGGAACGGTCATTCCCTGCGCCGCATCCGTCACCCGGGCATATCCCCGCGGCGTATCAGCAAGTCCGGCAAATCCGACAGGCGGGGAATGACATCGGCCACATCAATCGCCATGTCGGGGCGCTGCGCCGGATCATCAGCAATACAGATAAAACCACCAACATCGGCATTGATTGCCGCGCCGTAATCAGCCCCGGTATCACCAATCATAAGGGTTTCGGCAGGATCGCTGCCATGCATGGCACAGCAATGCAGCAAGCCGCGCGGATCCGGCTTGCCGCCATGTCCGTTGTCAGCACCAATCACCGGGTCAAACAAATGCTGAAGGCCCAGCTCTTCCAGCCCCTGCCGTGCAGATCCCTCACTGTCATTGGTCAGCACCGCAAGCCTGAGTCCGGCCTCGACCAGCCGTGTCAACGGTGCCAGCAATTCGCCTTTCGGCACCGCATTGCCACGGCCCTGTTCCTGGACGATCCGCTTGACCTCACGACGATAGGATTCATCTTGCTGCAGATTGATCATGTCAGGCGGCAGCAATGTCTGCCAGACCTCACGAATTTCGAAAAAGGACCCGCGCGCGAACANACCGTTTGAATCGATCAGGCCAGACGTGTCATCGATGCCGATTTTCGACAGCAATGCNGCGCGGCTGACCTGCGTGTCACCGCCAGCTGGTACAAGATCCAGCGTGTAGTCTGCCAGGCTCTGCATCACCGGCAACCATGTTTCTATCAGATCAAGGATGACGCCATCCTTGTCAAACACCAGTGACTTAATCATCACCATGCTCCCGGTTGCCAAAACGAAACGGACGATCTGCCCACCAGAACTGGGTGGCCAGAACTGCTAAGTATGCGAATTCTTGACCGCACTGACTGTCGGATGCGCTTCCATGGCCGCCACAAAGCCACGCAGGCGTGGGCGTTCTGCCACAACCGCCTCCAGATCAGGGGCCCATCTTGTCATCATGATCAGATAGAAATCAGCTGCCGACGGCGCATCGCCACCAAGATACGGACCCAGCTGGTTCTCCAGATAGTTCCAGCATTGCCCGGTGGCCTCGACGGCCATAGCGCGCACGTCGTCCATCATCGCTTCCGGCGCATAATAATAGGTGTGATGAATGCGATGCAGCGCCGGATACAGGCTGGTCGCCATGACAGACAATTGCTGCCACATGACATCGCGGCGCGCATCACCCACCTTTGGGGCCAGTTGCGGAAAGGCCTCGATCAGATGGTTCAGAATGGCCAGCGTTTCGATGATCTGGTGCCCGTCCGGGCTGACAAGCACCGGAATTTTTCCCATCGGGTTAACATTGGCAAACTCATCCTTCTTGCTGTGGGTGTTTGATATCCAGACAAACTCATAATCCACGCCGGCTTCATGAAGAAGACACTCGGCGAAGAACGATCCAGCAAGCGGCCGTCCCATGATCTGATATTTTGCCATGACGGCCCCCTGCATTGCGGAATACTGTAAAAAACGATATGTAGACTGCCACGCCTGATGCACAAGCGCCAGAACAACCGGTGAAGCGCCGCTTCTGCGACCATCTGCAAGCGCGTGTTTTTCTATTCTCCTTCATCAGTGAATAAAAATTTGGTATGATAGGACATGCGCCTCGTCGACCCCCGCCACCTGCTGCAATTCCACGAGATCATCAGGACAGGCTCGTTTACCCGTGCTGCGTCAACCCTTGGCCTGACGCAGCCCGCGCTGACACGCAATATGAAATTGATGGAAGGGCGTCTGGGCTTTGAACTGATGGTCCGCTCGCGGCAGGGTATTGTGCCGACATCACTTGGTGAACGGATACTTGAAGAGGCCAATGCCATGGTGTTGGCAGAACGGCGAATCAGCGCCCTGACCGACAATCTGCGGCGCGGATATGACGCCGAATTGCGCGTTGCCTGCACCCCGACGATGAGCCTGCATGCCATGCCCGAACCGGTTGCCAGTTTTGCGCGTGACAATCCGGCGGTGCGTCTTGATATCCGGCAAGGGCATAGCGGGTTACTGGCTGAGTGGCTGCATGAAAATGTTGTTGATCTGGTGCTTGGTCCGCCGTCAATCGCCCGTACGCTTGCCGGCACCATCAATGAACCTCTGTTCGACAGTCCGCTGGTGATACTCGCGGCACGCAATCATCCTCTCGCTGGCAAGGGCGTTATCACGACAAGCGACCTCAATCATGCGCGCTGGGCCCTGCATCAACCCGGCACCGGCATACGCGATGCCGCCGACGCCCTGCTGCGCCAGCTTGGCGTAACCGACAATATTCAGGCCAATGCCCTGCCCTCAAACATGATTCTGTCATTGCTGCGGATGGGCGATCATCTTGCCATTGTGCCGCGCTATGTCATGGCGAACAACATCGCCGCTGCCGATCTGGTGCAGATTGTCACCAACACCCCGCCGGTTGAACTGGCGCATGCTGCCATCTGGTACGACCGGGCTGGCGCCGACACGGTCACACGGCGTCTTGTACGCCACCTTCAGCAATCACTGGCCCCACTGCACAACGCCTGAAGCCGCACGCACGCGGTCTGCCCAATGACAGGCACGCGCAGATCACCCCGCCCAGGGGGGCGGTTTCCTGTCGAAAAAGGCGGTGATACCGGCTTCGGCCTCATCGCTTTCCCAGCTGTCGGCAAGGACGTTGATCGCCGCCTCGATCACATTGGCATCGGGCTGCCCCAACTGGCCCAGCGCATAGGCCTTTGCTGTTCGCATGGCACCGGGCGCGGCCGCCCTGACAGCTTTCAGCTCGTTTGAAAGCGCTTCATCCAGATCATCCGCAGGCACGGCCACCGATACCAGACCAAGGCGCTGCGCCCGCATCGCGTCCATCGGGCTGCCCGTAATGAATGTCTGTCGGGTGCCCGCCACACCAAGCCGGCGCATCACAAACGGCCCAATGGTCGCCGGGATCAGGCCAAGGCGCGTTTCAGTCAGCGAAAAGCTGGCCGTATCGGCAGCAACCACAATGTCCGCGACCGCCATCAATCCGATCCCGCCGCCAAAGGCATTGCCCTGGACGCGCGCGATCAGCGGCATCGGCAGGTTGTTGAGCGCCAGCAGCATATGCGCCAGCGCGTGGGCCTCGGCCATCTTGCCGGCGCGGTCAGCCGCCGCCTGTTCCTGCATCCAGCGCAGATCACCACCGGCCGAAAAGCTCTTTCCCTCGGCAGACAGAACCACGGCACGCAGTGTGTCATCGGCTGCCAGCATGCTGGCCGCCTCTGTCATCTCGTCAATCATCATCCGGTTGAAGGCATTATGCTGCTGCGCGCGGGCCAGTGTCAGCCATGCTATGCCGTCATCATCACGGTTCAGACGAATGGTTTCGAAATCTCTCATACCTGTCCCTCCGGTCCGGCAGCAGCAGACAGGCTGCTGGCGATTCTTTTCATAACCATATCGGCAGCAGCAAGGGCATCACCGTCAAGCCCGGTCTGCCAGCCGGCAGCAGTCAATATGTCATATACCGCCCGCGTATCGACATTGCCGCGCGCGCCGGGGGCGTAGGGACATCCGCCCAGCCCGCCAATGGCAGCGTCAAAAACCCGAATTCCGTAATCCAGCGATGCCATGACATTCTGCACGGCCATACCACCAGTATCATGAAAATGACCCGCCAGCTGACCAGCATCACATGTGGCGCAGACGACATCCAGAAGACGCCGCACATCATCTGGGGCACCCTTGCCGATCGTATCACCCAGCGACACCTCACGGCAGCCGAGATCAAACAGCTGCGCCGCAACATCAACAACCATCGCCGGATCGGTTGCCCCGTCATACGGGCAGGCGATCACACATGACACATAACCACGCAGGCTGATACCGGCCATTGCCGATGCCGCGGCAACCGGCCTGAACCTGTCGATCGATTCAGCAATCGAACAATTGATATTGTTCTGCGAGAACCCTTCCGAAGCAGAGGCAAATATAGCAGCCTCGTCCGCGCCAGCTGTCCTGGCGGCCTCAAACCCCTTCATATTGGGGGTCAGCGCAGCATAGCTGACACCGTGGCGGCGCGAGATACCCTCCATCACAGCGTCGGCATCGGCCAATTGCGGCACCCATTTTGGTGACACAAAACTCGTTGCCTCAATATGGCTGAAACCGGCATGTGACAAGGCATCAATCAGCGCGATCTTGTCGGCAGTCGGTACGTGAAACGCCTCGTTCTGCAAGCCGTCGCGCGGGCCAACCTCATAGATTTCAACCGCCCGTGCAGCCTCTTCGAAATCCTTTGTGCCAGCTTGGCGGCTGCCTTTCTGGTCAGCTGTCATCTGCGGCCTCAAGCCTGATCAAAAGTGCCGCATCACCAACAGCATCACCGGGCAGGCAGGCCACATCGGCAATCACCCCGTCGCGCGGTGCGGTCAGCGCATATTCCATCTTCATCGCCGCCAGCACCAGCAACCTGTCACCACTTGCCACAACATCACCCGCGGCCACA
>NYTO01000010.1 GCA_002683535.1 SAR116 cluster bacterium | reverse complement strand
GTCGCGTATATTGTCTGGCTGGCGGCCATCCATGTCTATCCCCCCAGCGGGCGCAACAGATCACGGCTGATGATATGCCGCTGGATTTCCGAGGTGCCGTCCCAGATTCGTTCCACCCGCGCATCGCGCCAGAACCGGGCCAGTGGCAGATCGTCCATCAACCCCATGCCGCCATAGACCTGAATGGCTTCGTCTGTAACCCGCGCCAGCATTTCCGACGCATACAGCTTTGCCGAGGCAATCTCGCGATTGGCTGGCAGGCCCTGATCAAGACGCCACGCCGCCGCCAGCGTCAGCCAGTCAGCAGCATCGATCTCGGTAATCATGTCGGCGATCTTGAAGCTGACGCCCTGGAACTTGCCGATCTGCTTGCCGAACTGCTTGCGCTCGGCCGCGTAATGCAGCGCATAGTCAAAGGCCCGCCGCGCGCGCCCCACACACATGGTGGCAACGGTGATACGGGTGGCATAAAGCCAGGTGTTCATCACTTCGAAGCCACCATCAACTTCACCAAGCACATGGGCATCGCTCAACCGGCAATCCTCAAACTTCAGGATCACATTATGATATCCGGCATGCGAGACCGAGGCGTAGCCGGGCAGCACCTCGAAGCCCGGATGGCCGCGGTCAACGAGGAAGCAGGTAATCCGCTTCTTTGGGCCATGCGGGGTATCATCAACACCGGTCGCCACGAATACGATGAAAAAGTCGGCATGATCACCGCCTGAAATGAAATGCTTGGTGCCGTTCAGGATCCAGTCACCACCAGCGCGGCGGGCGGTCGTGCTCATCCCGCGCACATCAGATCCGGCATCGGGTTCTGTCATCGCCAGCGCGTCCATCTTTTCACCGCGCACAGCCGGCATCAGATAGCGCTCGACCTGGTCCCCCTCGCAGGCCATCAGGATATTCTGCGGCCGGCCAAAGAAATGTGTCAGCGCCATGGAGCCGCGACCAAGCTCGCGCTCCAGCAAGGCAAATTCCAGATTGTTCAGGCCGCCGCCGCCAACTGATTCTGGAAAGTTTGGCGCGTAAAAGCCCATCTCCAGAACCTTGTCACGAATCGCCTTGCCCATTTCGGCTGACACATGGCCGCTCTTTTCGACCTCGTCTTCCAGCGGGTAAATCTCTGTTTCGACAAAGCTGCGCACTGTCGAGACGATCATTTCCTGTTCTTCGGTCAGTCCAAACTGCATGTGTCTCTCTCCCAGACTGAAATCTGTCTTCTGCTCTGGCCCGCAGGCCGGACGTCTGTTACCCGATGGCGCGGCCGGCCCCCTCGGGACGCGGCAACTTTGCGTGTGCCTGCGCAATCTCGGCAAGGCGGCTGGCGACCGCTTCACCCGGCAGGCAGGACGACCGCGTGTTCATATCAACATGGATCAGCATATGTTCACCTGTTGCCAGCAGCCGGTCCGGCCCGTCCGGCGCAACGGCATAGAGATGATGGAACAGCTGCATCTTCTTGCCCTCTCCCCGCAATACCTGCGAGGTGGCATAGATTTGCGTGCCAGCGACAACCTCGTCCAGATGCCGGATATGCGTTTCCACGGTGAAATAGCTGTTGCCCGAGGCAAGGTAGCCGGCATCGACCCCGACCCAGCGCAGGACAGCGTCGCTGGCTATTGAAAAACAGTCCAGATAGCGGGCTTCGTTCATGTGCCCATTATAATCTGTCCAGGCCGATGGTACATGCTGGCGCAAGGTTTCCAGTGGCTGGTCGATGGCGGTTTCGGTGCGCACCGCCACCGCGTCATAAAGGGTGGTTTCCCACTCGGAAAGGGTTTTTCCGGCACCCCAGTCATTGGCCTTCAAGGCCTGCATGATGGCAACAAGATTGGTGTCGCGAATGCGTTCCAGTTCGCGGATTGAATGCATGCCCGACTGCGCATCCGACTGGTCGGAAATGGTCTTCACCAGATCGTCTGTCAGTTCTGGCACATCCATCAGCTTTGTCCAGGGCCATTTCAGGCACGGGCCAAATTGCGCAATGAAATGCGCCATGCCGGCCTCTCCGCCCGCCACACGATATGTCTCGAACAGGCCCATCTGTGCCCAGCGCAGCCCGAAGCCAAAGCGGATCGCATCATCGATTTCTGCGGTAGTCGCAATGCCGTCCTTGACCAGCCACAGCGCCTCTCGCCAGACAGCCTCAAGGAAGCGGTCAGCAACAAAGGCCTCAATCTCTTTCCTGATGGGAAGCGGATGCATGCCGATGCTGGCACAAAAGGCGGCCGCGCGGGTGATTGTATCGGCGTCTGTGGCCTTGCCGCCGACAAGTTCGACCAGCGGCAACAGATACACCGGGTTGAAAGGATGCCCGACAAGAAGCCGTCCGGGATGCTTCATTCCGTCCTGCAGGTCGGTTGGCATGATGCCGGATGTTGATGAACTGATGATGGCATCGCGCGCCGCGGCGGCCTCGATCTCGGCATAGACGGCCTGTTTGACATCAAGGCGTTCGGGCACCGCTTCGATGATCAGCTCGGCATCACTGACGGCATCGGCAATGCTGCTGGCAAACACCATGCTGCCCCGTGCCGGCAGGGGTGCCATGGTCAGCTTGCCGATGGCCTGGTCAGCATTGTCTATCACCGCAGCGATTTTGCGTTCGGCCTCGGGGTCGGGATCGAAAATACATACATCGACGCCGTTCTGGATCAGCCGCGCCACCCAGCCACCGCCGATAACGCCGCCGCCGACAACGGCGGCCTTTTGCGGCCTGGATTTACCCGGTTCTGTTCTGTCTGCCATCTTTGACTCTCTTCCTAATGCGCGACCGGTGCACGCTTGGTCAGGCCAAGCTGGCTGCGCACGGCGTCCGGCCCGATAATCGATGCGCCCATATTTTCAACGACAGTGACTGCGCGTTCGATAAGCTGGGCGTTTGTTGCAAACACCCCGCGCGACAGATAGAGATTGTCTTCAAGCCCGACCCGGACATTGCCGCCTGCCAGAATGGCTGCTGCCGGATAGGCCATCGCATTCCGGCCAATCGAAAAGGCCGAAAAGACCCAGCCCTCGGGGATGTTGTTGACCATCGCCAAAAGCGTGTTCAGATCATCCGGTGCGCCCCATGGAATGCCCATGCAAAGCTGGACCAGTGCCGGCATATCGATATGCCCCTGTTCAACCAGATGTTTGGCAAACCACAGGTGACCGGTGTCGAACGCTTCAATCTCGGGCTTTACGCCGATCGCCTTCATCTGATTTGCCATCTCGACAAGCATCGACGTGCTGTTTGTCATGATGTAGTCACCATGCCCGAAATTCATCGTGCCACAATCCAGCGTACAAATTTCCGGCAGGCAGTCAGCGATATGGGCCAGACGTTCGGTGGCACCGGCCATGTCGGTGCCGACGGCAAGTGGCGGCAAGGGTGTTTCCACCCCGCCCAGAACAAGATCACCACCCATGCCGGCTGTCAGGTTCAGCACGACATCAATTTCGGCATCGCGGATACGTTCGGTCACTTCGCGGAACAGCGCCGGATCACGTGACGGGGCGCCAGTTTCGGGATCGCGTACATGGCAGTGAACAACCGCCGCGCCCGCCCGTGCAGCATCAAGTGCCGACTCTGCAATCTGCTGCGGGGTTACAGGCACCTTGTCCGACTTGCCGGTGGTGTCTCCCGACCCGGTCACAGCACAGGTGATAAAAACATTGCGGTTCATATCCAGCGACATGGCAATCCTCCTTGTTATATTTGGCAGTCTTGCAATGCCTTGCCGTCTGAATCCAACAAAAAAAGATCATTTTGACTGATTTTGGAACTTGCAGCTGCTTTCCGGCCTGCGATGCGCTTTTTCTTCACAAAACGGCACGCGGATTTTCGGCATTTCTGGACAGCATGTGGCGGGTTCGTGACAGTGCCTGCCAGCCGGTGCCAGAGCATCAGTCAGGGAGATTGATAATGGATAATCCGGATCAGNCATATACCGGGCGCAGNCGCACCCGCCGCAGCAACAGGCGCGCAGGTTCAAGGAATGGCTGGCAGTCAGACTGGCAGGATATCCAGACCAATCTGCCGCCGCTTACCCCGTTGAGTGCGGATCAGCTTGCGGCGATCCATCAGGCCTCGCTGCAGCTGCTGGAAGACTACGGTATCGAAGTGATGAGCGCCGATGCACGCGCACGTTTCCGGGCAGCCGGTGCCGATGTCGATGAGGCCTCGATGATTGTGCGGGCTGACCGCGGCCTGATCCTGGCGGCGATTGCCAGCGCGCCGCCAACCTTTCGGCTGACCCCGACCAACCCGCAGCGTGCGCTGACTGTTGGTGGCAGGCATATTCATTTCGGCATGGTGTCCGGTGCCCCGAATGTGCATGACATTGCCGGCGGGCGGCGCAGCGGCAATTTCGAAGATTACAAAAAGCTGATCAAGCTGGGCCAGAGCTTCAATGTGCTGCATTTTTTCGGCAATCAGACCCTGGCACCGAATGACCTGCCGGTCAGCACCCGGCATCTTGATACTGTCTTTGCCAATCTGACGCTGAGCGACAAGATTTTCATGTCGATGTCGATTGGTGCGGACCGGGTGCGGGACACGGCCGCGCTGACGGCGATTGCCCGCGGGATCAGCCTTGACGACATGGCGGATGATCCGTCAACGATCACCAACATCAATATCAATTCGCCGCGCAAGCTGGATGTCGAGATGGCCGCTGCCGCCATTGCCATGGCCGAAATGGGGCAGGCGGTGGTGGTCACCCCCTTTACGCTGATGGGCGCGATGACGCCGGTGACCCTTGCCGCCGCCCTGACCCAGCAGAATGCCGAAGCGCTGTTCGGCATTGCACTGACCCAGCTGGTGCGCCCGGGGGCGCCGGTTGTATATGGCGGCTTTACCTCGAATGTTGATATGAAAACCGGTGCGCCGGCCTTTGGCACGCCCGAAAACAGCCGCGCCAACATGGCTGGCGGACAGCTGGCACGTTTCTACAATCTGCCCTACCGGACCAGTGCCTGCAGCGCATCCAACGCCGCTGATGCGCAGGCTGTCTGGGAGACGCAGATGGCGCTGTGGGGCGCGGTGACCGGCCATGGCAATCTGGTCTATCATGCTGCCGGATGGGGCGAAGGCGGGCTGGTTGCCGATTTCGAAAAGCTGGTCATCGATTGCGAAATGCTGCAGGCGATGGCCGAAATGCTGCGCCCGGTCAGCTTTGATGCAGCTGATTTCGGGTTTGCTGCGCATGACGAGGTGGCCCCTGGCGGGCATTTCTTTGGCACGGGGCACACGATGGAACGCTATCAAGATGCGTTTTATGCGCCGTTCCTGTCGGACTGGTCGAATCACGAGAACTGGTGCGATGCCGGGTCGAAAACCGCCACAACGCGTGCAATGGCGGTCTGGCCGCAAATCCTGAACGCCTATACCCCGCCCCCCATGGATGCCGGCCGCATCGAGGAAATGCAGGCCTATATCGCCCGGCGGAAGGAACAGATCGGCAGCGACGCGCCCTAGGCCGGTCGTCATGCGCCGGGTCTTGGCCTGCCGGGACTTGGTCTGCCGGGTTCGGGCGCCAGCTTGCGCTTTGCCAAAAAGCCTGTAAGTTTTGTCTCGATTCTCACTTCAAACCGCTTTCGCAAGGATATGACCATGACGTTGATGCACTATATCGGGGGGGCCGAGGCGGCTGGCACGAGTGGCCGCGCCCAGGATGTTTTCAACCCGGCAACCGGACAGCCCGTTACGTCTGTACCGCTGGCCAGTGCCGATGAGGTGCAGGCCGCTGTTGCTGCTGCCAAGGCCGCGCTGCCGGGCTGGTCCAATACACCGGCTGCCAAGCGCGCGCAGGTGATGTTCAATTTTCGCGACCTGATAAAAGCCAATCTTGATGAACTGGCGCGGNTGATTTCATCGCAGCATGGCAAGACCTTTGATGATGCCAAGGGCGAGGTTGCCCGCGGGCTGGAGGTGGTCGAATTTGCCTGCGGCATTCCGCATGTGCTGAAAGGTGAATATTCGCCGCAGGTTGCCGGCGGTGTGGATGTGTATTCGCTGCGCCAGCCGGTTGGCGTTGTGGCCGGTATCACCCCGTTCAATTTCCCGGCAATGGTGCCGATGTGGATGTTCCCNATGGCGCTGGCCTGCGGCAACACCTTCATTCTGAAACCATCGGAGCGTGATCCGGGTGCGCCGATGATGCTGGCCCGTCTGATGTCCGAGGCNGGTGCGCCCGACGGCGTGATGAATGTGGTGAATGGCGACAAGGAAGCTGTCGATGCGATCCTTGATCACCCNGATATCGGCGCGATCAGCTTTGTCGGCTCCACCCCGATCGGCCATTACATCTATTCGCGCGGCACCGCCAANGGCAAGCGNGTGCAGGCCCTGTGCGGCGCGAAAAACCATATGATCATCATGCCNGATGCCGATATGGACCAGGCGGTCGATGCGGCGATGGGGGCGGCCTACGGGTCGGCTGGTGAACGCTGCATGGCAATTTCGGCGGTGCTGGCGGTTGGTGATGACACGGCTGACCGGTTTGTTCAGCAGCTGGCCCCGAAAGTGCGCGCGCTGAAGATCGGCCAGTATGACGAGCCGGGCGTCGAGATGGGTCCGGTNATCACCGCTGATGCGAAAGCGCGCATCGAAGGCTATATCGACCAGGGCGANAAGGATGGTGCCGATGTGGTTGTCGATGGCCGCGGCCTGAAACTGCAGGGCTATGAGGACGGCTTTTTTGTCGGCGGCACGCTGCTGGACAAGGTGACGCCCGATATGTCTGTNTATCGTGACGAGATTTTCGGGCCNGTNCTGTCGGTGCTGCGCCCGCAAAGCTATGAAGAGGCGCGCCAGCTGGTGATCGACCATGAATATGGCAACGGCACCGCCATCTTTACGCGGGACGGTGATGCGGCGCGCGATTTCACCAGCAATGTGAATATCGGCATGGTGGGCGTGAATGTGCCGATTCCGGTGCCGGTGGCCTATCACAGCTTTGGTGGCTGGAAGGCATCGATGTTCGGTGACCATTCGATCCACGGCATGGAAGGCGTGCGCTTTTATACCAAGCTGAAAACGGTGACTGCGCGCTGGCCATCCGGCATCAAGGAAGGCGCGGTGTTCAATTTCCATTCGGGAAGCGATACCAACTGACCGGCGTGATATCTGGCTGACCTGAATGTGNAGTTCGGAATCTTGTGTGAAACTATGAACCCTGCCCAGAGTTGGGCAGGGTTTTTTATGTGCCAACCGGATGGGGAGACGAGATATGGCAGAGACACACACACCTGATGCCGTCAACATCGCTGGTTNTGGNCGCAATCCGGTTGGCTGGTTTGAAATCTATGTGGCCGACATGCAGCGGGCNAAGGATTTCTACGGCGANGTGGTGCAGGCGACATTCACCGAATCGCCGATGAGCGGCGGCGATATGGAGATGTGGTTTTTCGCCGGTGATCCCATGGCCGCGGGGGCCNGTGGCGGGTTGATCCGGCATGATATGCGCCANCCCGGCATGGAGGGCACGCTAGTCTATTTCAGCGTTGATGACTGCGCCGCGGCGATTGCCCGTGCCACAGCGCGTGGCAGCACCGTTCTGGTCGACAGATTGTCGATTGGCGAGATGGGGTTCATCGGCATTGTCACCGATACCGAAGGCAACAGCATCGGCCTGCACAGCATGGTGTAGACCCCTACATCAACACCTTGCCGGGGTTGAGGATATTGTCGGGGTCGAGGGTGGCCTTGATCGATGTCATCATCGCATAGGCCACCGGGTCCTTCATCGCCTTCATATCGGCCTGTTTCTCGGTGCCGATCCCGTGTTCGGCGCTGATCGACCCGCGCCATCTGGCAACCACATCGCGCACCGCCTGCNTGATCGCCGCTGCCTCTGCCGGGCAGTCCGCCGGGTCCTTGTCATAGGGCCGNGCACAGACATGCAGATTGCCATCCCCCATATGCCCGAAGGCCGTGCCGTACACCCCCGGCGCAACAGCGGCAAAGGCGGCATCCAGATCGGCAATCGCGGCCGGCAGATCGGCCACCTGAAAGCTGATGTCATTCATCACCCATTTGCCATGCGCCATCATCGCCGACAGCACATCTTCACGCATCGCCCACATATTGGCCCGCTGCGATGCTGACCGGGCGACCACCGCATCGCTGATCCAGCCAGCCTCGAGCGCGGTGCCCAGAATCGCTTCAAGCTGCGCGGCAACAGGCAGGCTGCCATCATCCCCGATGGTTGCATCGGCATCNGTGNCGGCAGCAATTTCAATCATCACCGCCAGATCTGCCGCCTCGGCAAAGGGCGGGGTGATATGCGGCAAATGCGTGACGCACAGCTCATAATGCAGGCGGCCAAACAGCTCGAAAGCCTCAATCCGGCCACCGCTTTCGGCCTGGGTGAGGTTCATCAGTTCCAGCGCAGCCGGCACATCACGCACCTTGACCATGGCGGTGGCATAGGCGGGCGGCGGCGTGACAAGGGACAGGCTGGCCGCCGTGATGATGCCGAGCGTCCCCTCGGCGCCGATCATCAGATTGATCAGGTCATAGCCGGTATTGTTCTTTTTCAGCGCGGGCAGCAGGTCCATCACCTCGCCGCGGGCCGTCACCACCTCAAGNCCGAGGCANAGATTGCGCGCGTTGCCATAGCGGACAACATTCAGCCCGCCGGCATTGGTGCTGAGCGCGCCGCCGATCTGCGCGGTGCCCTTGGCCCCGAACACCAGCGGGAACATCAGCCCCTGTTCCCCGGCAGCATTGTGCAGATGTTCAATGATGCAGCCAGCTTCGGCCACCATGACGCGGCCCGGCACATTCATCTCGCGGATACGGTTCATACGTTCCAGCGACAACAGCACGATATCCTGTTCCTCTGCCGCAATGGTGCCGCCGGCCAGTCCGGAATTTCCACCAAAGGGAACAACAGCGGTGCGGGTTTCAGCGCATAGCGCCATGACCGCGGCAACTTCGGCGGTGTTGGCAGGACGCACAACGATCGCAGGATGTGATTCGGCCAGACCAAGCCAGTCACGCCGATAGCGGGGATCAATATCACTGCCGGCACTGATATGCGCGTCGCCGCAGATGGTGGCCAGACGCAGGGCCAGATCTGCAGATGATCCGGTCATCTCGGGCGAATCGCTGTTGCCGGCTGGTCCTGCTTGCCCGGTTTTATCCATCTGCACGCTTCCTGATACGATCTGCTGATATGGCTTGCTGGCAAGGCTAGCATAAATCGGCAAGGCGCAGACGNGCAATCTTGTGCACCTCGGCAAGGGCGGTGGCGAATTCGGTCGCCGGATCATTCGTCACGCGCTGTTCAAACGCGGCAAGAATATCGCCGCGGGTCAGGCCGCGAACGGCGATGATGAACGGGTGACCAAATGCAGCGCCATAACGCGTGTTCAGGGTCTGAAAGCGNGCAAATTCATCCGCGCTGCAGGCATCAAGACCGGCCCCGGCCTGTTCGGCGCTGGATTCAGCTGTCAGGTTTCCGGCGATGGCCAGCTTGCCGGCCAGTTCGGGATGGGCCTGCAGCAGCGCCAGCTGTGCTTCATGGCCGGCCGCATCGACAATCCCCGCCATACGNGCGGCGAAGTGGGTCAGTTGGTCATCCTGCGCATCGCAACCTTGTGCAAGCAGTGTGGCAGCTACCCAGGGCGAATGTTCGTAAATGCCGCCGAATTGCGCCATGAAGTCAGCCTTGGNCAGGGTGGCAGGNGGAGATACAAAGTGTAGGTCGTCCATCAAAAAGGGCCCTTGCGTGAAGTGGTGAAACACGGGCAAGCTTCACCAAATTTGTTTGCCTGTTCAATCATTAATTGGCAATCTGCGGGTGGCAAACAGCATGTTGGGGTCGGTCTATGTGCCGTCCGACTGACAGAACATGAAAGGTGCGCGGCATGGGCCGACTGACAACGCATGTGCTGGATACGGCTTCGGGCCGGCCGGCCGCCGGATTGCGAATCGATCTTTATCGCCGCGAGGATGACAGCCGCCTGTTGCTGGACAGCGTTGTCACGAATGATGACGGGCGTGTGGATGCGCCGCTTCTTGACGGGACGGATATGGTGGCAGGACGCTNTGAGCTGGNGTTTCATGCCGGTGCCTATCTGGGTGCNCAGGGGATATCTCTTCCCGATCCGCCGTTCCTTGACGAGATTGTGATCGCATTCGGGCTTGCCGATACACAGGCGCATTATCATGTNCCGTTGTTGCTGTCGCCCTATGGCTATTCGACATATCGCGGCAGCTGACGGAAAGGGATACCGTGCGNGAGACCATCACATTTGTTCTGAACAACAGAATCGAGACGGTGTCAGGGCTGTCTGGTGATACCACCCTGTTGAACTGGTTGCGCCAGACAAGGCAGCTGACCGGATCAAAGGAAGGGTGCGGNGAAGGGGATTGCGGTGCCTGCACCGTCGTGATTGCACGGCCCGGCAAGACGGGNGAGACGCGCTGGCATCCGGTGAATGCCTGCATTCTGTTCATGGGCATGCTGGAAGGGGCGTCGGTGACAACGGTTGAAGGCATTGCGCCAGCCGATGGCAGCCTGCATCCCTGTCAGCAGGCCATGGTTGATCATCACGGCTCGCAATGCGGGTTCTGTACGCCGGGCTTTGTGATGTCGCTGTTTGCCGCCTGGTGTAATGGTGACGNGCTGGNCGCCAGTGCGATTGATACAACGCTGGCTGGCAATCTGTGCCGGNGTACCGGGTATCGCCCGATCGCCGATGCCNCCGCCCATCTGCGTCCGATCAATGTGCCGCCAAGCTTTGAGACAGAGCGCCGCGCCACCGAGGCCCGTCTGATGAAGGAAATTGCACATCACGATACAGTGATGCTTTCGGATGGCCGATGCCGGTTTGTTGCGCCGGCTACAGCTGATGATTTTACAGCTGCCTATGCGGCAACGCCGGAT
This sequence comes from SAR116 cluster bacterium, assembly GCA_002683535.1. Taxonomy (GTDB): domain Bacteria; phylum Pseudomonadota; class Alphaproteobacteria; order Puniceispirillales; family Puniceispirillaceae; genus UBA8309. Next base: position 6,640 of record NYTO01000010.1, on the reverse strand, counting down.
GCGACCATCGTTTCCGGCGCAACGGATGTCGGATTGTGGGTCACCAAGGGGCATGCCCGTCTGCCGATGTTGCTGTGGACCGGCCGGGTGAGCGCGTTCGGCCGGATGCAAAAGGCCGGTGCCTACTGGCAGATTGGGCCAGCTGTCACGCATGCTGCTGCCATGGACCGGTTGGCAAAGGGACGCCCTGATCTTGCCGAGGTGATGCGCCGGTTCGGTTCGGTACAGGTGCGCGCCAGCGGTACGGTTTGTGGCAACATCGCCAACGGATCGCCCATTGGTGACCTGCCGCCGATGCTGATCGCGCTGGCAGCAGAGGTAGAGGTGAGCGCTACAGACTCAAACCGGGTCCTGCCACTTGAGGATTTCTTCATCGATTATGGCAAGCAGGACCGGGCACCGGGTGAATATGTCTCGGCGGTGCGGGTGCCGGTCGGGGCCGCCCCGCAATTTCGCGCCTACAAGATTTCAAAGCGGTTTGATCAGGATATTTCAGCGGTGATGGGCGCGTTCAACATCACCAAATCGGGAAAGAAGATCACCTCGGCACGGTTTGCCTTTGGCGGCATGGCGGCAACGCCAAAACGTGCGCCGGCGGTTGAGGCCTGTCTGGTGGGCCACCCCCTGTCAATGGACAGTTTTGTGGCGGCAGCAGCGGCACTGGAAGATGACTTCAGCCCGATTGACGACATGCGCGCATCGGCTGACTATCGCCTGCAAGTGGCGCAGAACCTGATCCTGAAATACGGTATGGACATGACCGGGGCCGNGGTACCACGCCTTGCCGGCCCGCAGGGTGTTGCCGATATCGCGTCATTAATGGAGGCAGGATAATGCCCGACCAGTGGCCCATGGACAACACTGGCACCGGATCGCCGGATCGCGCCCGCGGCATTGCNGGTGACATCCACACCCCGCGCCGCCATGACAGTGCCCACAAGCATGTGGCGGGCACGGCTGTTTATGTCGATGATATGCGTGCCCCGGACGATACGCTGATTGTCCTGATTGGCCAGAGCCCGCATGCACATGCGCGCATCACCGGCATGGACCTGTCAAAAGTGGCTGCTGCGCCGGGGGTGGTCGCTGTTCTGACATACAAGGATATTCCGGGAAANAATGACTGCAGCCCGGTGCGCGGCGATGATCCGATTCTGGCTGAAGATATTGTCAGCTATGTCGGGCAGGCGGTCTTTGCCATTGTTGCCGAAGATATGCGCGNGGCGCGTGATGCNCTGCNGCTTGCCGCTGTCAGCTATAATGNGCTNCCCGCCATTTTGACGATAGAGGAAGCGATGCGTGCCGGATCATGGCTTGGTCCGGCAGCGGTGATGGAAAATGGTGATCCGGACGGGGCCATCGCCGCCGCNCCGCACCATNTGTCAGGGCGCATTGATATTGGTGGTCAGGAACATTTCTATCTTGAGGGACAGGCCGCGCTGGCTGTGCCGGCCGAGGATCGTGACATCACGGTATATTGTTCCACCCAGCACCCTACCGAAATTCAGCACAAGGTGGCGGATGCGCTGGGTCTTGCCAATAATGCGGTGACNATTGAAACACGTCGCATGGGTGGCGGCTTTGGCGGCAAGGAAAGCCAGGGCAATCTNCCTGCTATCCTGTCGGCGCTGGCGGTGCAGGCGACAGGCCGGCCTGCCAAGACAGTCTATGACCGCGATGATGATTTCATGCTGACCGGCAAACGGCATGATGTGCGGATTGATTATCATGTCGGCTTTGATTCTGACGGGCGAATTCGCGGTGCCGAGTTCGAACAGGCGCTGCGCTGCGGCATGTCGTGGGACCTGTCCGAAGCGATCGCCGCNCGTGCCATGTGCCATGCTGACAATGCCTATAATGTGCCTGACATGCGTGTGATTTCGCATCGCTGCAAGACCCATACGCAGTCGAATACCGCCTTTCGCGGGTTTGGCGGGCCACAGGGCATGCTGGGAATTGAACGGGTGATCGATGCGATCGCGCATGAANTGGAGCTCGACCCGCTTGAGGTGCGCCGCCGCAATTTTTATCCGCATCACACCGCCGACAATNATGGTGTGACACCTTACGGGCAGACGGTCGAGGATTGTGTNCTTCAGGATATTGTCGAGCAGCTGGCTGATGATTCGGAATATGACAAGCGCCGCGCCGCGATTGCATCCTTCAATGCCAACAGCCCGGTGATCAAGCGCGGCATTGCCCTGACNCCAGTGAAGTTTGGTATTTCCTTCAACACCACCTTTCTGAATCAGGCGGGTGCGCTGGTGCATGTATATACCGACGGGTCCGTTCATCTGAACCATGGCGGCACCGAAATGGGCCAGGGGCTGAATACAAAAGTGGCGCAGATTGTGGCGCATGAATTCCAGATTGATTTCGATGCCATCAAGATTACCGCCACAACCACCGGCAAGGTTCCAAACACATCTGCCACNGCGGCTTCNTCGGGAACCGATCTTAACGGCATGGCAGCACAGACGGCGGCGCGAACGATCAAGACACGGATGACCACCTATCTTGCCGACCTGCATGAATGCGCGGCTGNGGATGTGATCTTCAGCAACGGAACGGTGCGCGCCGGCAAGGCCAGCCTGTCATTCGCCGAGGCGGTGAAGGCCTGTTATCTGGGGCGCGTGTCCTTGTCATCAACGGGATATTATGCCACGCCGAAAATNCACTGGGACAGCGCACGCGTGCGCGGGCGCCCCTTCTATTATTTTGCCTATGGGGCAGCTGTCAGCGAGGTTGTCNTCGACACGCTGACGGGTGAAAACCGGATTCTGCGCACGGATATTCTTCATGATGCGGGACGATCCCTGAATCCGGCGATCGATATCGGCCAGATCGAGGGTGGTTTTGTGCAGGGGGCGGGCTGGCTTACCACCGAAGAGCTGGTGTGGGATACTGATGGCCGATTGCGTACGCACGCGCCCTCTACCTACAAGATTCCGGCCTGCGGTGACCGGCCGATGGCCTTTAATGTCGCGCTGTTCGGCGCTGGCGAGAATCTTGAGGATACAATCCATAAATCGAAGGCGGTTGGCGAGCCACCGCTGATGCTGGGCATTTCGGTGCTGATGGCCATATCACACGCCTTGCAGGGGCTGGGAAGCGCCGACTATCCCATGCTGGATGCCCCGGCAACGCCTGAAAGGATATGCTTTGCCGCGCGCCGGATTGGCGCCCCCGGATTTGGTGCTGCTGAATATGGTTCTGGCGAAGGGGACAATCCGGCGTGAGCGGATGGATTTCGATGGCATGCGGCCTTGCCGGGCCGGATGGTGCGGTGGTGCGCGCCAGTCTTGTCGGTGTCAAGGGATCGTCTCCGCGTGAAGCCGGGGCGATGATGCTGATCACCCCGCATACCATCTGGCAGACGATTGGCGGCGGCACGCTGGAACATCAGGTCATGTCCCGCGCGCGGGATATGATGAACAGCGCACAGAGTATGACGGACAGCGCACGNGCGGGTTGGCATCGTGAGGTCATGAAGGCTGTGTTGGGTCCTGATATGGGNCAGTGCTGCGGCGGTCAGGTGCGCGTTCTGCTGGAACATTTTGGCCCGCCTGAACTGACAGCGCTGGCGGCGTTGCAGGACGCCCCGTTTCTGACGCATCCGCTGGCAGGAAGCGCACCGGTTACAGCTGCCAGCACGTCTGAAAGCGGGTTGTCGCCTGCAGGTGATGCATTCACAGCACCGGTGATAGGCCGGCAACACGCGCTGTTCCTTTATGGTGCCGGCCATATCGGGCGGGCGCTGGCACCGCATCTGGTGGCGCTTGAATGCGATCTGAACTGGGTCGACATCAATGCAGACAGGTTNCCCGATANGCTGCCAGCCGGTGCGAACAAGATCGTTGCCAGCGATCCGGCGGTGATTGCCGGACATGCCCCGCCCGATGCGATGCATCTTGTCATCACGCATAACCATGCGCTGGATGAAGCCATTTGCCTGACCATTTTGAAACGGGCGTGTGAGGCGGGCGGCGGGTTTGCCAGACTTGGCCTGATCGGATCAGATACCAAATCTGCGCGGTTTCGCTCTCGGCTTTCGCGTGCCGGTGTAGAGAAAAGCCAGCTTGCGCGGCTTGTCTGTCCGGTTGGTCTGCCGGATATCGGGGGCAAGCAGCCNGCACGGGTGGCNCTGTCGATNGCGGCNGGNGTGGCAATCTGGCAACAGGAATTGGACGCAGATGGTTGATGCTGGCACACTGGCGGCAACTTCAAGGGGGAGCATAAATGTTTGATTATGCCTGGATGTGGTCGGAACTTCTGGTTCGCTGGCTGCACGTCATCGCCGGAATAGCCTGGATTGGTTCTTCCTTCTACTTCATCGCACTGGATCTGAGCCTGAAGCCCGGCAAGGCGTTGCCCGAGCAGGCNCATGGTCAGGCCTGGCAGGTGCATGGGGGCGGGTTCTACAACATGGTGAAATATCTGGTTGCGCCATCGCGTATGCCGGATGAACTGACATGGTTCAAATGGGAGGCCTATACCACCTTCCTGTCGGGCTTTGCGCTGCTGACCATCATCTATTACACACAGTCCGCTCTTTATATGATCGATATCGAGATACTTGATCTTGAGCCGTGGCAGGCCATTGCCATCAGCATTGCAGGCATTGTCGGTGGCTGGGTTGCCTATGATCTGATGTGTCGCAGTCCGCTTGGGCGCAACGACAACCTGCTGGCNCTGGCCGGGTTTGTTTTCATTGTCGCGCTGGCATGGGCCTTTACCCAGATGTTTTCGGCGCGCGGTGCCTTTGTGCAGATTGGCGTGACCATCGGCACCATCATGGTGGCGAATGTGGCCATGGTNATTATCCCCGGCCAGAAAAAGGTGGTGGCCGCATTGGTCGCCGGTGATGANCCCGATCCGCGCTATGGTGCGCGGGGCAAGCAGCGGTCTCTGCATAACAACTATCTGACGCTGCCGGTGATATTCGTGATGATCGGCGGGCATTATCCGGCCATCTTTGCGACATCCTATGCCTGGGTGATTCTGGCGCTGGTTATTGTGATCGGTGCGGTGATCCGGCATTTCTTCAATACAAAGCACAAGGGCGATCCGGCCCCGTGGTGGACATGGATATTTGCCGGTGCGCTAACATTGTTTGCAGTGTTCCTCAGCCATGCCGGTGCCCCGAAATATGACGAACAGGCCTANAGTGAATATGAGTTCGGCACCGGTGCNGCATTGCATGTGGCNGCGGTCGAACTTGTCACCGAGCGATGTGCATCCTGTCATGCTGTTGAACCGCTGTGGGACGGCATTGCCTTTGCGCCCAAAGGGGTGGTGCTGGAAAANGAGGCTGATATCCTGCGCCGTGTGGATGAAATCTACTGGCAGGCAGCTGCCAGCCACGCCATGCCGCCCGGCAATGTCATCTGGATNGAACCCGAAGAGCGCGAGATGCTGGCACGCTGGCGGACAATGCTGAAAGCAGGCGNNGCCGCGCCTGTANCNACNGNCGGCACAAATGATGACANTGGGTAATGATGATCGTGGGTGATGATGAACGTGGGTAATGGTGACGGGAGNGGTCGATGAGCGGAACGCCGGAATATCCGCGTGATCTGATTGGTTATGGGCCGACACCGCCGCATGCTGCCTGGCCGGGTGATGCCCGGATCGCGGTGCAATTCGTGCTGAATTACGAGGAAGGCGGCGAGAACGCCATTCTTCACGGCGATCCGGCGTCAGAGGCGTTTCTGTCCGAAATCATCGGGGCTGCCCCGTTCGAGGGCGCACGCCACATGTCGATGGAATCGATCTATGAATATGGGTCGCGCGCCGGGGTGTGGCGGTTGCTGGATCTGTTTCGTGACCGCTATGTACCCCTGACCCTGTTTGCTGTGGCCATGGCGATGCAACGTCATCCGGCGGTCATTGAACGCGCCCTTGGTGATGGTCATGAAATTGCATCGCACGGCTATCGCTGGATCAATTATCACGGCATGTCGGCTGCAGAGGAGAGAGAGCATCTTCACCGCGCCATCGAGATTCATACCGATATCTGTGGTGAGCGGCCGCGTGGCTGGTACACGGGTCGCACGTCTGAAAATACCCGCCGGATTGTTGCTGAAGAAGGCGGCTTTCTGTATGACGCCGATGATTATTCCGATGACCTGCCGTTCTGGAGTACGCAGACCGACAGCCCGCATCTGATCGTGCCCTATACGCTGGACACCAATGACATGCGCTTTGCCACGGCGCAGGGGTTCCATACCGGTGATCAGTTTGCCGCCTATCTGATCGATGCCTTTGATACGCTGTATGCCGAGGGTGACAGCGCGCCCAAGATGATGTCGGTCGGGTTGCATTGCCGGTTGATCGGCCGGCCGGCCCGCTTTGCCGGGCTGAAAAAATTTCTCGACCATGTGCAGAATCATGACCGCGTATGGCTGGCGCGCCGCATCGATATCGCGCGACACTGGCGGCAGAAGCATCCGCATAATGGTGGTGGGGCATGAATCTGCCATCCCTTACCATTGAACCGCTTTCAAAGGCGGCATTTGGGCCGTTCGGCACGGTCATTGATCGTGACGGTGCGGACATCAGGATGATCAATGAGGGCACCACGACACGCTTTCACGCGCTGTCGGATGTGGATGTGGCGGCTGAAGGCGGCACCCCGATC
>NYTO01000081.1 GCA_002683535.1 SAR116 cluster bacterium | reverse complement strand
CCATCGATATGCGTGATGTTGCCCATACCGAATTTCTGATGAAAGACCCGCTCTCCAGGGGTGAATTCGGTCTTGTTGTTGCTGGCCCTGTAGCCGTCATCAATACCACCGGCGCGCCGTTCGGCCATACGCCGCCATCCCGGCCCGTACCCGCCGCGCGTCTCGCCACTGCCACCAAACGTACCGTCACCCGACAATTGCACCTGCGCTGCGCGGCCAAAGGGAATGGCCCCGCCAAGACCCTGCGCTATATCCTCGATCACGGTCTCGGGTGGCAGTTCCTGAACAAAGCGCGACGGAATAGATGACTGCCACTGCCCGTGGATACGCCGGCTGCCCGCAAAGCTCAGCTGCACATTCCTTCGTGCGCGGGTAATCCCGACATAGGCAAGCCGCCGTTCTTCTTCCAGCCCGACCGCGCCATTTTCGTCAATCGTACGCTGGCTCGGAAAAATACCTTCTTCCCAGCCGGGCAGGAACACCGTATCGAATTCCAGCCCCTTGGCCGCGTGCAGCGTCATCAGCGTCACTTCACCGGTCTCGCTTTCGCGGTCTCCATCCATGACCAGCGAGATGTGTTCCAGAAACCCCTGCAGCGAGTCAAAATCCTGCATCGCGTTGACCAGTTCGGTCAGATTCTCCAGCCGGCCCTCTGCTTCAGGCGACTTGTCTGCCATCCACATGCCGGTATAGCCCGATTCATCCAGCACCATCTTGGCAAGGTCAGTGTGATGCATGCTGCCGACGGAATCACGCCAACGCCGGATATTCTGGCAGAATTCGCCCAGCGCATTGCGCGCCGCTGGCCGCAATTCATCACTTTGTGACAGATCAATCGCCGCCGCCAGCAACGGTTTGTCCGACGCGCGCGCCTGCATGTGCAACGCCTGAATGCTGGCCGTACCAAGACCGCGTTTCGGTGTATTGATGATTCTCTCAAACGCCAGATCATCGGCCGGCTGCGCAATCAGCCGCAAATAGGCAATAGCGTCACGAATCTCGGCCCGTTCATAAAACCGGGCACCAACCACCCTGTAGGGCAGGCCAATGGCAATGAAGCGTTCCTCAAATTCGCGTGTCTGGAACCCGGCACGCACAAGCACAGCAATCTGCGACAGATCATGTCCGTCAGCATGCATCGCCTCGATATCGGCAGAAACCGCGCGCGCTTCGTCCGCGCCATCCCAATACCCGTTCACCCGCAGCTTTTCACCTGCGTCAGCCGAGGTATAGAGTGTCTTGCCAAGCCGGCTTTCATTGTGCGCGATAATTCCCGACGCAGCCGCCAGAATATGCCCGGTCGACCGGTAATTCTCCTCCAGCCGAACAATGGCCGCGCCCGGAAAATCACTTTCGAACTTCAGAATGTTACCAACCTCGGCCCCGCGCCAGCCATAGATTGACTGATCATCATCCCCAACACAGCACAGGTTGCGCTCGGTCCCGGTCAGCAGGCGAAGCCACAGATACTGGGCCACATTAGTATCCTGATACTCATCGACCATAATATGGGTGATTCGCGCATGATATTCGGCCAGCACATCAGGGTGCGATTGCAGCACCGTCAGCATATGCAGCAGCAGATCGCCAAAATCCACAGCATTTAGCGCCAACAGCCGTGCCTGATAGGCGGTATACAGTTCACGCATCTGGCCATTCGCCAGATCACCCGCCTCGGCAGCACCGATCTTCTCTGGTGTCAGACCGCGGTCCTTCCAGCGCTGGATCACCCCACCAAGAAGCCGTGCAGGCCATCGCTTGGCGTCGATATTCTCCACCTCCATCAATTGTTTGATCAGGCGAATCTGGTCATCCACATCAAGAATCGTGAAATCAGGGCGCAGCCCGACCAGATCGGCATGTCGGCGCAGCATCCGCGCAGCGAGCGCGTGAAATGTGCCAAGCCAGGCCTGCTCGGCCAATGGTCCCACCATTGCCGAAACCCGCGATTTCATCTCGCGCGCGGCCTTGTTGGTAAAGGTCACAGCAAGGATATTCCAGGGCTTTGCCGTGCCTGTCGCCACAAGTTCGGCCAGCCGGGATGTCAGAACACGGGTCTTGCCAGTGCCGGCACCTGACAGGACCAGAACCGGGCCAGACAGGGTCTGCACGGCATCGCGCTGTGCCGGGTTCAAGCCATTCATCCAGGGATTTTCAGAGTGCGGAGCGGATTGCATGGCGCCAAAGTCGCAAATCGCCGGGCACCGGTCAACGGGCCGATGTCGGGTGCGGCAATTCTTTTCTGCAAGATGGCTGCTGCACGCGACGTCCTGATCAGGCCGATACTTCCTGATATTTGCATTTACGGTTGCATGCTATATTCTGTAGCCTCGCCGGAGACGACAACCCTCGCGCTCTGCACTGTGTTTTTCAAGATTATGTTGGGCAATGGCATGATAAACCGCCAAAGCTATTTTTCAGGTGACAGCTTATCAGGTGATAAAGCGCTTCCTGCCGCATTCGGGCCGGATCAGCGCAGCAGATGTGATAAAGCGCGCGTCAATCAGGCACTCTGTATGAACAACCTCATCACCAAAGCAGCGATTGTCGGCATGGCCTTCCTTGTGGCCGCCTGTTCGACCACCCCTCCGGATGAACGCACCGATGAGCGTGACACGTTCGAAANCGCCAATCGNAGCATCTATAANTTCAACATGAAGGCCGACACCTATGTGCTGGAGCCGGCCGCCGACCTGTATCGCAGTTCNGTTCCACAAGGCGGCCAACGCGCTGTTGACCAGCATCTGCGCTGGGNGGCCATGCCGTCTACAGCAATCAACTCGACGCTGCAGGGCAAGTTCGAGAATGCCGGGCTCGCCNCGCTCAATTTCCTTGTGAANGGCCTTACCCTTGGCTTTGCCGATCTGACAGAAGATGAAGATACGATTGAACAGGAAGATTTCGGCCAGACCCTTGCGGCCTACAAGGCACCAGAAGGACCCTATGTCATGATGCCGCTGCTTGGTCCGCGGACCGGTCGCGCACTGGCTGGCAATGTTGTTGATTTCGCAATGAATCCGCTGCGTGTGTTCGGCAGTGGCAAGGAAGTACGCTCACTGCGTCAGGCGCAGGCACCGGTTGGTGCGATCAGTTTCCGGGCAAAGACGTTTGATGCCTTCAATGAAGTCAAATATAAATCCATCGACCCCTATGCCCGTACACGCTCGTTCTATTACCAGATACGCCTTGGCCTTCTCGAAGACCGCGTGACAGGTACCAGCACGACATCCGAAGATGCGTTCGAGTTCCTTTTCGATGAATAGTCTGCCTCTCACCGCGCCAGTAACCATGTCNGCATNTGCTGGTCTGCGCAGCANGCTGACAGCANGCCTGTTGATGTTTGCCGTGGTCATTGGCGGTTTGGCCGTCCCGATTTCGGCTGCCGCCGCAGACCGGCAAGTTGCTGCCACCGCCGTTGTCGAAGCGCTGATCAGCGATGTTGAAGATTTGCTGGCAGCGAAAGATGTCAGCATGGATGACCGCAGAACAGCGATCACCGCGATTCTTGATGCCCATTTTGCAATGGACACCATCGCCGCTTTTTCCACCGGCCCCTATTGGCGCGCGGCGACACCCGAAGAACGCGAGGAATATAAACTGCTGTTCCACGAGGTTTTGGTCAGCACCATTCTGGGCAATTTTGACCAGCTTTACGGGCTGGAATACACCCCCGGCAAAACAACGCCGAAAGGGGACCGGTTTGTGATTGTCNGCGGCATTTTTACTGACAGCACCGGCGCGCGACCCGAAGTTGCGATAAACTGGCGTGTCATTACCCGCAAGGGCAAGCCGATCAGGCTGTTCGACATCGAGATNGAAAACCTGTCACTGCTGGTCACGCAGCAGCAGGAAAATGTTNCTGTCATCCGCAAGAACAAGGGCCAGTTCAGCGCATTGATCGACGTGATGCGTGATCGTGTTCCCGCACAATAGCCGGCAGCAGGCCTGCACCAAACCAATAGCAACCGGGCCAACAGCAACAGGACCAATGGCAACCGGGCGCCTGTAAACCCGGCATCAGGCCTGTGCATACATATCAGGATTACCGGCTGATCGGCTTGTATTTGATACGGGTCGGGCGGTCAGCCTCGGCACCAAGCCGGCGCTTGCGATCAGCCTCATATGCCTCGTAATTGCCTTCGAACCATTCGACATGACTGTCNCCTTCAAAGGCCAGGATGTGCGTTGCGATCCGGTCGAGGAACCAGCGATCGTGGCTGACCACAACCGCACAGCCGGCAAATTCTTCCAGCGCTTCTTCCAGCGCGCGCAGCGTGTCGACATCCAGATCATTTGTCGGTTCGTCAAGCAGCAGNAGATTGGCCCCNCTTTTCAGCATACGCGCCAGATGCACACGGTTACGCTCACCACCTGACAGCTGGCCNACACGCTTTTGCTGGTCGCCGCCCTTGAAGTTGAACTGCCCGACATAGGCGCGCGAGGCCATGGTGCGTTTGCCAAGTTCAATTTCATCAAGACCGTCGGAAATCACCTCCCAGANAGTCTTGTCACTCTCCAGATCGTCACGCGACTGATCGANATAGCCAAGCTTCACTGTGTCACCAACGGTGAATGTACCAGCGTCAGGTGTCTCGCCGCCGGTAATCATCCGGAACAGNGTTGTCTTGCCGGCCCCGTTCGGNCCGATGACGCCAACAATTCCGCCCGGGGGCAGCCGGAATGACAGNTCTTCAATCAGCAGNCGGTCNCCAAATCCCTTGCCAAGGCCGTTGGCATTGATCACCACATCACCAAGACGCGGACCGGCCGGAATATGGATTTTTGCCGTATCAATCTGGCGGTCATTCTCATCAGCCAGCATTTTTTCATAGGCATTGATCCGTGCCTTTGATTTGGCCTGACGCGCTTTTGGTGCGCTGCGCACCCAGTCCAACTCCCGCGACAGCGACTTTACGCGCGCATCCTCGGTCTTGCCTTCCTGTTCAAGGCGCTTGTGCTTTTGCTCCAGCCAGCCGGAATANTTGCCCTCATAGGGAATACCGGCACCGCGGTCGAGTTCCAGAATCCAGCCTGCCACCTCGTCAAGGAAATAGCGGTCGTGGGTGATGGTGACGACAGTGCCCGGAAAATCATGNAGAAANCGCTGCAGCCAGGCAACGGATTCGGCATCCAGATGGTTTGTCGGCTCATCAAGAAGCAGCATGTCTGGCGCNCTCAGCAACAATTTGCACAATGCNACACGGCGCTTCTCACNACCTGACAGCTTGCCGACNTGGGAATCACCAGCAGGCACACGCAGCGCGTCCATGGCAATCTCNGCCTTGCGCTCAAGATCCCAGCCATCGACAGCATCGATCTTTTCCTGAAGCTCGGCCTGCTCGGCAATGACCTCATTCATTTCATCGTCGGTGAGGTCTTCGGCAAATCGGGCGCTGACTTCGTTGAACCGGTCCATCAGTTCCTTTGCTTCGCCCATGCCTGACAGCACGTTGCCGGTGACATCCATGCTCTCGTCCAGCTCTGGCTCCTGCGCCAGATACCCGACCTTGATCCCGTCGGCGGCCCAGGCCTCGCCATTATACTCGCTATCCAGCCCGGCCATGATCTTCAGCAATGTCGATTTACCGGCACCGTTCAGGCCAAGCACGCCGATCTTTGCCCCGGGCAGGAATGACAGGCTGATATTCTTCAGAACTTCCTTGCCGCCGGGCCAGGTCTTGGACAGACGGTGCATCACATAGACATACTGGTGGCTGGACATGATATTTCTCTTTCATTCATCGCGCCTTGCAAATGCCGACCGCCACAAGGCAGGCGGCAAGGCGTGCGCCGGGTTACACTGCTGCTCACCTTCTAGCCGGTGCCGGGGGCAATCTCAACACGCAATCACCACCAATCATGAAGACAGGCAAGGCTGGCTGTTCCAGCTGATTGTCATATGACAGGCATTGTGTGCAGGCAGGGCGGCCACAATTGTGGTGTGCAATCTGTTGGAATCTCCTTTGCATAATGCGTACAGATCACTAAAGTGTTAGCGAATTTCGACCAACAGTCAGGCGAACCGGACATGGGCGAGGACATACCCGCACTCGGGATCCTGATAGACCTGCCCCTTGCATTTCTCATGTGGGCAGGGATTCTGCGATTTCTGCTGTCTATGGTAGTTCAGGAAGACAGCCGTACCCCGGTTATGCGCTTTCTGAACAGCTTCATCATGCCGATCGTGCATGTCAGCAGGTTTTTCACGCCAAGCTGGGTGATCGAACGCCTGGCACCGTTGTATCTGGCCTTCTGGGTGTTTATTCTGCGCTATTATGTGATGCCGCTTTTCATCGGCTATGACATCAACGGTTTTGGCAGCCTGTCGATTGAATATCTGCTGATATCGGTCTGGATTGAATACGGCTTCTAGCCGCCGCCGGCAGCATATCCGCGTTCACAGCAGCAATAGGCTGCGCGACAAATTCCCCCTTCAGGCAACCCACTTCACATAGAATGCCGTCATGGAAAGCCTATTCGGGCACAACCATGATCGTCTGTACACGCTTGCCATCAGCTGACAGCTGCCAGATTTGCTGGCCGGCCGGTGTATCGACCACAAGCATCATGCCCGAATCGTTGCTGCTTGCTGCCCTGATTTCGCTGCCTGCCGGTATCGTCAGCGTCAGGTCTGCGGGCGGTGCGCTCATCCCGGCAAGACGCGAGGCGATGGTCCCGATCACCACAATCGTCAGCACGATGATCAACACCCCCATGATGATCGCCGCCGCCTTGATCATGCCCAGATTGCGAACGATCGCCGACGGTGCCTCCTGCGGGCTCGGATTGGGTTCTGGCGGCGTGCTGGTCATGACAAGTCCCTTTCGAGATGCGGCTGGCAGAGACAGGTCTGGCGGCAACAGGGCTGCCAGAGGTGCTGCCGGTAGAAATGGTAACGGCTTTCAGTGTCGCTCTGTTGCAATATAGGCTAGGCTGACGCCCCATGACCAGTGAACTTGATCGCGACATCCTTGTCACCGCCCCGCCAGACGCCGGCGGTGTGCGTATTGACAGATTCCTTGCCACCGCACTCGAAGATGATGCCGCGCTGGATGCACCGCTGTCGCGCACCCGGATCAAGGCCCTGATCCAGAGCGGTGCCCTGTTTGAGGCCGGCGCGCCGCAGCTTGACCCGTCAGCCACCGTGCGCGCCGATATTGAATACCGGCTGGTCTTGCCACCTGTGCGTGATGCAACGCCGCAGGGGCAGGATATTCCGCTGGATATCCTGTTTGAGGATG
>NYTO01000080.1 GCA_002683535.1 SAR116 cluster bacterium | reverse complement strand
CCACCGGCACTGGCAGACCGGGTTTGGTGACCACCCCGACCCCTTCACCGCGTTGAAAATGTATACCAGCACCATCTGCACCGCGCCGGAGTGTTGCGGTTATCAGCGCCCCATGCGTCACATCAGGATCATCTCCTGCATCCTTGATGATACCGGCCGAAAACCAGCTGGCCCCTACGCCACTGCTTGCATTGGCACCATCATCCTCGGTACCGCGTCCGGTATTAACCACTTCCAGATCAGCATTTTTGCCGCTTGGTGTGATAATTGTGACGCGATCAGGAAACTCGCCAGTCACCAACGCCGTGTAGGCTGCGTTGACGGCAGCGGTCGCACAGGTGCCCGTTGTCCAGCCAAAACGGAGATTGGTCTGCAGTTTGTCTTTCCGGACCGAGGACCGGGTCATTCGCGGCGCCCCATATGGCAATGCCCTCCAAGGTATGGCCAGCGCAAAAAAAGGGCCAGCTGTCTTGTTCGACCCGAAATGGATCGATCTGGCAGCAAGCAGATGCTGGTGATCTGGACCCGTGACTGATACGATGAATACCGCCTTTGGGCATGCAAATCCACCACTGACGCCTTTGGCTTTCAGGACCCGCAATGACGCCGCATGATGATGACATATCCCCGTTGCCTTCAGGCACCTTGTCTGCGGGACATCTGCCGGCGCTTGATGGCAATGACTGGCCGGTTTTCACCCCCGGTTGGGTGTGGATGGTGGGTGGCGGCCCGGGCGATCCCGGCCTGATCACGCTGCACGCGCTCAATGCCCTGCAGCAGGCAGATGTTATCATTTATGACGCTTTGGTCGATTCGGCGCTTTTGCGCTGGGCCCGGCCTGATGCCGAGGTCGAATATGCTGGCAAGCGGGGCGGAAAACCTTCGCCAAACCAGCGCGATATTTCACTGCGGCTGATCGAACTGGCACGCCAGAACAAGCGCGTGTTGCGCCTGAAGGGCGGCGACCCGTTTGTCTTTGGCCGTGGCGGTGAAGAAGCGCAGACACTGATCCAGCACGGCATAAGACTGCGCGTCGTCCCCGGCATATCCGCTGGCATCGGCGGCCTTGCCTATGCCGGCATTCCGGTAACACACCGTGACGTCAATCAGTCCGTGACATTCCTGTCCGGGCATGACCGCACCGGTCTGATGCCATCGGCCATTGACTGGGACGCTCTTGGCCGCGGGGCACAGGTGATCGTCATGTATATGGCGATCAAACATATGCCGGATATCTGTGAAAAGCTGATCAATAGTGGCCGCGCACCCGATGAACCTGTTGCCATTGTCCAGAACGCCACACGCGATGATATGGCGGTGCTGGAAACAACATTGGCCCGCGCACCCGCCGACATTGCTGAAAGCGGTATCGGGGCACCCTCGATCGTCTGCATTGGCCGTGTTGTGCAAATGCGCCAGTGCCTCGACTGGATGGGGCAGCTTGCTGGCGAGCCGGTGCGTGATACAGACCCGCTTGGCATGCGCACAATACCGGACACCGCCTGATGGCAGACAACGGGCTGGTGATTGCCGGTCTTGGGTCAGGCAGCGGCAAGACCACCCTCACCCTTGGCATGCTGCGCGCCCTGACCCGTCGTGGCATTGACGTTGGCGCTGCCAAATCGGGTCCTGACTACATCGACACAGCGTTCTTGACGGCCGCTTGTGGAACGGATGCGGTCAATCTGGATTCGCATGCGATGCCGCAAACCATGCTGCGCGACCTTGCTCACCGCCAGGCTGCCCGGCTGTTGCTGATCGAAGGCGTCATGGGGCTGTTTGATGGCACCGACGGCGGCAGCGGCAGTACAGCCGCCCTTGCCGGCGTGCTGGGTCTGCCTGTGCTGCTGATAATCGATGTCCGGCATCAGGCACAGACCGCGGCCGCCATCGCTTCCGGCATGGGAGCACTGCTTGCCCCGGACAGTCAGCTTGCCGGGGTTGTGCTGAATCGCGTGGCGTCGGACCGGCATGAAGCATTGATTGCCGAGGCGCTTGCCAGCCATGACATTCCGCTGTTTGGCTGCCTGCCAGCCAGCGCCGAAATTGAGGTGCCATCACGGCATCTGGGACTTGTGCAGGCAGCCGACCTTGCGGCAGAGAACGCGCTGGAATCGCGCCTGGACGCAGCAGCCGATCTCGTGGCCACACATCTGGATCTGGACGGGATTATCGCTGCCGCCGGCCCCCTGACCAAACCGGATGCGCCCAATAATGCGTCAACATCATCTTCGGCTTTCTCGACGTTTCTCAACCCGCCGGGCCAGCGGGTCGCCATCGCTGCGGATGCTGCGTTTGGATTTGCCTATGCGCATATGCTGGCCTGTTGGCGCGATGCCGGCGCTGAAATTCTGCCGTTTTCGCCGCTTGCTGATGAAGCGCCCGCTGGAGATGCCGACGCGATTTTCTTGCCGGGTGGTTATCCCGAATTGCATCTGCCGCGCCTCAGCACTGCTTCGCGGTTTCTGGGCGGGCTTCGCGATGCGGCCTCAAACTCTGTGCGGATTTATGGTGAGTGCGGCGGTTTCATGACGCTGGGACAGCGTATCATCGACAAGGAAGGCACCGCCTTTTCAATGGCCGGATTGCTGGAGCTTGAAACAAGCTTTGCCGCGCGCAAATTGCATCTGGGATATCGACAGATCACCGCACACGGCGGTGACTGGCCCGGCTCCGCCCCCCTGACCGCGCATGAATTTCATTATACAACAGCCACCGCAGCCACAGGTGACCCGCTGTTTGATGCAACCACACCATCCGGCAAACCGCTTGGCCCGATGGGGCTGGTGAAGGGGTCTGTCAGCGGGTCCTACGCCCATATCATTGCCTGAACCCGACTTGTGACCAAGTTGCCTATTGGCTGGAGGCGCGACCGGCTTTTGGCCTCAACACATGGGTGTGCGCTGCGTCATACAACGCGCTGTCACGAAAATTATCATCCTGAACCAATCCGCGCCCAACAAAGATCAAGGCTGTTCTTGTGATCTTTTCAGCCTGCACTTTCTTGCGGATGTCGGCCAGTGTGCCATGGATATACGCCTCATCCGGCCAGCCAACCCGATAGGCAACAATGACCGGACAATCATCACCGTAAAGGGGGATCAGATCACGCTCGATCTGGCGCAGATTGCGCACCGACAGGTGGATGGCCAGCGTCGCACCGGTTTTTCCAAGACTGGTGAGTTCCTCGCCTGGCGGCATGGCAGATGATTTCATCGCCGTACGTGTCAGGATCAGGCTCTGCGTGACCTCAGGCACTGTCAGCTCAATACCAAGCGCGGCAGCAGCAGCAGCATAAGCCGAGACCCCCGGCACAATCTCATATTCGATGCCAAGCGCTTTCAGGCGGCGAATCTGCTCGGCAATCGCGCCATATAGTGACGGGTCACCTGAATGCACCCGCGCCACATCCTTGTCCTGCGCATGTGCGGCCTCAATCTCGGCCATGATGTCATCAAGGGTCAGCGATGCAGTATCAACAACATGTGCCTCCGCAGGCGCAGCCTCGACAACGGCAGCCGGCACCAAAGACCCTGCATAAAGACAGACCTGGCAGCGTTCAATCAGGCGCAGGCCGCGCACCGTGATCAATTCCGGATCACCCGGACCGGCACCGATGAAATAGACCTTCATGTTGCTGTCTCCCTGCCTGTGCCCGTCATCTTGTCATCAACTTCACCGGCTGAAGTCCGGTTGTCATCATCTGCATGACTGTCCCGGTCCAGATGCTTGGCATAGCCGCGCGGGGTATATACCGCCTCGCCCCTGCCAAGCGACAAATGGCGAGAACTGCTCGCCCCCACCATTACTGTCGTCAGCATATCCACCTCATCGATATCAAGGCTGCCAAGGGTGCGGAATTTCAGCTCTTCCTCAGGCCGGCCCAGACTCGATGCCAGCAATACCGGTACATCACTGCCGCGATATTGCATCAGAATATCCCGCGCGGCGGCAAGCTGCGTGCGTCTGCGACGTGACACGGGGTTGTAGAAGGCCACAACAAAGTCTCCTGCTCCGGCTGCGTGAATGCGTTTTTCGATTGCCGCCCACGGTGTCAACAGGTCGGACAGTGAAATGGCGCAAAAATCATGTCCAAGAATGGCACCCGACCGCGCTGCAGCGGCCTGCAGGGCAGAAATGCCGGGGGCGGTTGAAATAGTGACACGGCGGGCAGCAGAGCTGACACCGCCTGCATCCTGCGACCGGTCCAGCAGCTCATAGACAAGCGCCCCCATCGCATAGATACCGGCATCACCCGAACATATGACTGCCACATCCTTGCCAGTGGCAGCAGATTCCAGCGCATAGCGGCAGCGGGCTTCTTCTTCTCCCAGCTTGAAATCACGCCGCGGAATATGGGCCGCTGCCGCACCAAGCAGATCGATATAAAGGTCATAGCCAACCAGTTCATCCGCCCCCAGAATCATCTGCGAGGCTTCCGGGGTGCGCCATTCAGCCTTGCCGGGGCCGATACCGATCAGCATCACCCGCCCTGGCTTGCGCCCCGGCAAAGTGGTCAACGGAAACGTTCCTGCTTGTGCCAGCGCCATGGTGGCATTGCCCGATTTTGCTTTCGGATGGATCAGCTTTCCGTCTGGGCCAGCGGCCGCCAGCGCCGCCGCCTCGGCAACGCCATGCACCCCGATTTCGTCAAATACCACCTGCGAGGGGGTTTCCAGACGGTCTGTTTCGGCACCAAGCGCATCGCGGTCAAATACCCGCACCGGCACAGCCAGCAAAGAGGCCAGCGCATGAATGGCTGGTTCATCTGCCTTGATATCAGCAGTAACCACAGCCACTATCGACGCCGCGTTGATATTGGCTGCCTGCAATTCGGCCATAACAAGATCAATCACCTCATCAGCCGCTGCACCACGCGCGCAACCGACACCCAGCAGGATATCCTGCGGGCAAAAGACAAGCTGGGTTTCGGTGGGTGTTCTTTGCTGGCGGGTCGCAGTCAATGTCACAGCGCTGCCGCGTGGTACATGCGCAAACCAGTCATTCAGTTCTGGCAATGCCTCGCCATCCAGAAAGGCACCGTCTCCGGCCAGCAACTGCGGCATGACACGGGCAGCGGCACCCGTATTTACCAACCGCCAGCCGGCAGGCGGTTCATCCAGCGAAATACGCCAGCGCACATCACCAGCGGTGGTCATTGCCAGCTCAGCATCAAGCACTTCTGATACTGTGCGTGACAGTGTGATCGCACCGTGATGCCCGCCAATCAACGGCACAACATGCCGGCCTGATTCAGAAATCGCCAGCACCGGCGCATCACTGCTTTTATGGCGCAGATGCGGGGCGACAGCGCGAATAAGAATGCCGGCCGCACAAATGCCGATGATCGGCCTGCCACTGCTGAACAGATTGGCAATATGCGCACGCGCCTTGCCAAAGTGATAGGGCGCTTGCGGGCAACGCAGCGCATGGCCGTGGATATCGGCATCCATGCCCTTTGCCAGACGTTGCGCCAGCAAAAACCCTGTCTGTGACAGACAAATAATAACCGGGCGCTTGGCCGTGCCGGATGTCAACTGATCCACGGATCATTCCCCTTATAGACAAGGATCATTGAAAAATACGGTGCCTCTTGTGGCGCGTCAGCCAGGGCATGGCAGGCCTGATGCGGCAACGAGGCGTGGCTGGTATAGAGCGATTTTTCAAGAAGTCCGAGCCGGGTCAAAAGCGCCCGAATTCGAGGCAAATGACGACCGACTTTCATAATGGCCACAGCCTCTGCACCTTCGATACTGCTGGCAAGCTCTGCATCGTCGAGCGGGCCCGGCAACACTGTCAGCCGGTCGCTGCGCGCCACAAGAGGATGCACCTGTGCCGCTGCACAAGCTGACAGGCTGTTCACCCCCGGCACGATCTCAACGGTGAACCGGTCCCGCAACCTTACCAGAAGATACATGAAAGACCCGTAAAACAGCGGGTCCCCTTCGCATAGCAGAACCACATCGCGGCCAGCTTCCAGATGGGCGGCAATGTCATCAGCGGCACTGTCATAGATGTCCTGTGCCGGGGCGCGGCCGGTGCGCATCGGCACGATCATGGCAATTTCGGTTGCGTGCGGGCGAATGGCATCGGCCACGATGGACCTCGCAAAGCTTTCCCCGCTGTCCGGGGCCGGATAGGCGATTACCTCGGCCATTTCAATCAGGTGCCAGGCGCGGCGGGTGACCAGCTGCGGGTCCCCGGGGCCGGTGCCTACACCGTATAATGTGCCCGTTCCTATTTCTGACATGATCAAGCCCCGCCCCGTTCTTGTGGTTGTGGCAGCTTGCGCCAAACCCATTGCGTGACCGGCATCAATGGACGCCAGCCATGAAAACCGCCTACCGGGTCGGCATGCTGGACAGACAGGCGCATCAGGTCGCCACCGGTCGACTGCCATGCCGAAACAAGCAGGCTTTCGCTTTCAATCGTGACCGCATGCGCAACCAGCACGCCGCCAGCCCGAAGCCGCGCCTGTGCCAGTTCAATCACGGCAGATGACATCCCGCCGCCAATGAACACCGCATCAGGATCAGGCAGTNCATCGCACACAGCCTGCGGGTCGCTGGCAAGATCACCNCTGACCGCATTGAANCCGGCAACACCGTGATATTCNGCATTTTCAATNGCCATGGCATGCTGACCGTCATNGCGATCAATGGCATGCGCCGTTGCACCGGGTGCCGCGCGCANAAAGTCAATGGACACNGCCCCCGACCCGCTGCCGATATCCCATAAGACAGCGTGTGGAAACGGGGCCAGCTTTGCCAGCGCACTGGCCCGTGCATCCCGCTTGGTCAGCTTGCCATCATTGCGGAAGCTGTCATCGGGGGCGGCGATGCCGACCGCCGGCATATCAGCCCCGCACGCAATGCCGATAATGTGAAAATCCGGCACAGGATCATGCTGCCAGCTGGCGGCAGTTCCCGAAAAACACGCCTCTTCCGGCCCACCCAGATGCGCCATCACATGCATCTGCGCCGTACCATACCCCCAATCGCACATGGCCTTGGCCAAAATGGCAGGGCTGCTGCCATCCTGTGCGATCACCAGAAGCCTTGCCCGCGGAAACAGTGCGGAACGGACATGACCCGCCGGGCGGCCATGCACACTGACAATCCGGCAGTCTGCCAATGGCCAGCCAAGATGGGCCGCCGCCAGTTGCAAGCCTGATACCGCCGGCACAATTTCACACCCCTCGCGCCCCAGACGCCGCACAAGGCTGGCACCCGCGCCAAACCACATCGGATCACCCGTTGTCAGCAATACAAGTGATTTATCAGCAAAATCATTCAATATATTGAAAATATTTGAAAATGGAGTTGGCCAGTCCAGAATTTCCTTGCCGTCCGGCAGGTCAGCATGAAAGCGTGAAGCAGCGATAATGCAATCTGCCTCGGCGATCCGCTGGCGCACATGATCGGGCAATGCAGCGACACCTGCCTCGGTAACGCCTGCCACAAGCGGACGCATCATCAGACCACACTGCCTTTCGGGTGATCAGCGATGCTGTTGGCGGCCAGCAGGCAAAGTGCATTAACCACCGCCGACGCCATTGCCGAACCACCGCGCGTCCCGTGTACTGCGAGCCATGATGCCCTGTCGTGACCAAATTCGGCCAGCGCCTGTTTGCTTTCAGCCGCACCAACAAACCCGACAGGACAGCCAATGATCGCCGCCGGGGCCACCCCGCCAGCTGCCATGATCTCAAGCACACGAAACAAGGCTGTCGGCGCATTGCCAACAACAACCAGCGCACCTGCCAGACGATCACCCCACAGATCAACCGCGGCGGCCGACCGTGTTGTGCCTGCGCTGATGGCAAGATCAGGGGTGCGTGGATCGTTCAGCGTGACTATCACATCATTGTCAGCTGGCAGAAACCGGCGGGTAATGCCACTTGCCACCATCTCGCAATCACAGAAGATGGGAGCACCGCGCAACAGCGCCGCCACTGCCTTGTCCGCAAAGACTTGGTCTGCATCCAGGTCATCCAGAATGTCAGGCATGCCGCATGCGTGAACCAACCGCACCGCCACCTCGGCAAGGCCGGCAGGCAATGCAGATATGGCAGCCTGTTCGCGCACTATGGCGAATGACTTCCGGTAAATCGCCTGCGGGTCTTTCAGATAAGGCTGCATGGGGATTTCAGCTGTCCTCGCTGCGCTCTGCCGGCACACGGCTGCGCACCGATTCAGGCCCCAAAGGATGATCGGCATGCGGATAGGGATGATGGTGATGCCCATGGTCATGGTGATGGTCATGATCATGGTCATGAGCGTGCCCGTGATCATGCGTATGCCCGTGATCATGTGTATGACCGACATCAAGCCGGCAGGCACCTGTGCAGAAATGGTCACACAGGTCACAATCCTCGACATTGCTGCCGGGGGCCGAAACACCCTGCCCCTCAACATGATGGTGATGGCTTTCCTGCGGCAGGCCGACTTCATTCTCAAAACCCAGCACCTGCGCGCGATATTTACACATGGCGCAGTTCATGTTGTTGCTGCCATTCAGGATTTCACGCACACGATCGGCAAAGGTGGCAATCACCTTCGGGTGATCATTCAGATACCCTGCCTTGATGATTTCGATATCGGGATGTGCCGCTGCCACCTCGTCGGTAAACCCGTAGATGCGGTCGATCAGAATGCCTGAGAACAGGAAATAGGGGAAAACGACAATCCGCTTGAAACCAAGGCGGGTCACATGCTCCAGACAAGGCTGGACCAGCGGGAAGGTTACACCTGAATAGCCAACCTCGGCCCAGCCAAACCCCATGCCTTCCCACAGCATCCGCGAAATTTTCGAAATGTTGGAATTGGCATCCGGATCGGACGCACCGCGCCCGATTACCACAAGGCATGTCTCACTTCGCGGCACTGGCCCGTTGGCCGCATCAGCCTCAGCCAGAGCAGCTGAAATACGATCACCGGCAGCCTGCAGCATCTGCAGGTCGACGGCCAGCTCGCGGCCATACTGGATGGTGATCCCATGTTCGCTTGCATAGGTGTTCAATACCGACGGAATATCATTCTTGGCATGCCCGGCAGCAAACAGCATGCCCGGCACCGCCAGCACATGGGTCACGCCCTGTTCACGCAGCTTGTCGAGGCCGGTCTTGATGACCGGTGTGGCAAATTCCAAATAACCGTATTCAACAGGCCAGTCGGGAAACATCGGTGCCAGCTTTTCTGCCAGCACGGCAAATTCGGTAACTGCCGATTTTGACCGTGATCCATGCCCGCAGATCATCACGCCATATTTTGGAGTCTTGCCTCCCTGCACCGCCTCATCCATGCGCCCGTACTCCTTCAAGAAATGTTTTATAGGCTGGCAAATGCCCTGTCGGACCGGCAATTGTCATATTGGAAGCCGGCACAGGATCAGCCGGCGAATCGATATCTGCAGGACCACCCGATATATCTGCGGCGCCGTCGGCTGATCNTTCGCCATCGCCAGNCTCANATTCACGCTCATCAGCATTNTCACCATTTCCGCGGGTGGCGANCAGACCGGCAGCNAGCACCCCTGCCACGCCGGCAAGAACCGCNCCGGCCAGATGCGCGTGACCTGCCAGATCACCAAGATGCCCCCAATGNGNACCCGCCGGNCCGGTGATCATCACAGCAGCGGCAAACACCGTGCTGTANAGGGTAAAACGAAATGGGTTCGTGTAACGGA
This sequence comes from SAR116 cluster bacterium, assembly GCA_002683535.1. Classification (GTDB taxonomy): domain Bacteria; phylum Pseudomonadota; class Alphaproteobacteria; order Puniceispirillales; family Puniceispirillaceae; genus UBA8309. The sequence goes on along the minus strand of NYTO01000080.1, from coordinate 12,474 downwards.
ACGAGTTTGTGTGATGCATGGCGCTGTCCCAATGGGTCTTTCGGTATTCATCCTGAACGCGCCGGACGTTCCGCCATACGTGATGAAAACCCGCGCAGAGTGCGTTCAACTGACAGATATCTATCAATAGATATGAGCTGCCATCATTGAATCACCGGCATTCACCTGCCAGCTGTGCATCCACGGTTCGGGGCCCGGGATTGGTGCCCTGTCTGGGTCCACCGCACCGGGGTCGTTTCCATCCTGTTGCCAGATCCTCCGACCAGCTTAAGATAATAACTGCCGACTTTGATAACAATTGCGCCAAAGCGACCAAAGTTGAATTATACCGCCATATGCCCGGGCACGTCGTGCCCTGTGATACAGCGCATGTCATCCACAGGAAAGATCACCAATTTGTTGCCCGCATTGTCATTGCCATTGTCATTTCAGGATTGGCTGCCGTTGGCCCATTTCGGCGTGCTGACCGGCTTTACGGCAGGTGCGCTGGCGCTGCGGGCGGCAATGCTGGTTGCAGCCATGATGCTGGACAGGCTGATTGGTGAGCCTGATATGCTGTGGAACCGGCTGCCGCATCCGGTCGTACTGTTCGGGCGAATCATCACCGGCTTTGACCGGCTGTGGAATCAGCGTCGCCGGGTGTCCGGACGAACACGGCGATGCCGCGGCATCATCACGGCGCTGGCGCTATTGGTGTCGGGTATCTTGCTTGGTCTTGTCATCAGCGCTGGCGGGCCTGTGATTGTGCTGGCAGTGCTTGTCATCCTGCTGGCTGGCCGCTCGCTTGACGATCATATCCGGGCTGTCGCCACCGCCCTTGATTCGGGGATCAGCCCGGCGCGGCTGGCTGTTGGCATGATAGTCGGCCGGTCAACTGCTGATCTTGATGAAGGCGATATCGCCCGCGCCGCCATCGAGACAGGCGCAGAAAACCTGTCAGACGGCGTGTTCGCACCTGCATTCTGGTTTTTGCTGACGGGCCTGCCCGGCCTGATTGCCTACAAGATCATCAACACGGCCGACAGCATGATCGGGTATCGCAATGCCCGTTATCTGGCTTTTGGCAGTGGTGCAGCGCGTCTGGACGATCTGCTGAATCTGGTACCGGCGCGCATAACCGCCTTGCTGATCTGCCTTGCAGCATTGTTTCGTGGGCGCGCGCTGGCGGCAATCCGCATCATGCTGCGTGACGGCAAGAAACATGCATCACCGAATGCCGGCTGGCCTGAGGCTGCGATGGCAGGTGCGCTTGATGTCTGGCTGGCTGGTCCGCGTCGTTATGGCATGCGCTTGCGCCACGCCCCCCGGTTTCACGAAACGGGCACGGATGCCGATGCGGCGGCCATCCTGTCATCCCTGCGACTGCTTGCAGGTGCCCAAATAATCTTCGCCATCTTGATGGCTGCAATGATCGGGCTGCCGGCTTTGGTGAATGCTGGCTAAAGGCCAGCAATCTGGCCAATGGCGTCCATATCCAGATGGTCAGCCATATGCGCTGCCAGTTCATCCAGTACAGAATCAACCCGCGCATCAAAATCCACAACGCCAAAGGCACCGGCCCGACCGCGCCGCGCCGCCAGATCGTCAAGAAACGCACGGCGAAACGCATCATCGGCAAAGATGCCATGCACGTAACTGCCCATCACCTGCCCGTCTGGCGAGATCGCGCCATCCAGCCGGTCACCGATCTGCAGCATAGGGCGCGCACAATCAGCGCCGCTGGTCTGCCCCATATGTATTTCGTAGCCGCGCACGGGCGTGCCAAAGCTGGATGATTGCGCCGCAACAAGGGTCAGCGTCTTGTCGCCGGCCAGAACGGTTTCAACCGCCAGATGGCCAAGACCCGGTGCCCTGCCGGTCGGCCCCTCAACACCATCGGGATCGGCAATATCCGTTCCCAGCATCTGATAGCCGCCGCACAGGCCCATCACCACACCGCCGCGCCGCAAATGTGCTGCGATATCGATATCCCAGCCCTGGTCACGCAAATAGGCCAGATCACTGATCGTCGATTTCGACCCGGGCAGAAGCACCATGTCGGTCTCTGGCGGAATTACCTCGCCTGCCTCGATCAGCGTCAGACGCACATCCGCCTCTCCTGCCAGCGGGTCCAGGTCATCGAAATTGGCGATCCGCCGCAACACCGGCACAGCGATATGCAACACCGCCCCCGTATCGTGATTTGCGGTATCACGCGCGCCCGTTTTTTCAACAATGTCCAGAATATCCTCAGCAGGCAAAAACCGCGCTGGCGCAAACCATGGCAGAATGCCAAGGCCTGTCCAGCCCGTTGCCCGGGAAATGATATCCATACCTTCAGAAAATAAAGTCGTATCGCCGCGAAACTTGTTGATCATAAACGCTTTAATAAGATCAGAGTCTTGCTTATCAAGAACTGATTCCGTTCCGACAAGGCTGGCAATCACGCCGCCGCGATCGATATCCCCGATCATGACAACAGGCACATCTGCAGCCACAGCAAATCCCATATTGGCGATATCACCTGCGCGCAGATTCACCTCGGCCGGGCTGCCGGCTCCCTCAATGATGATAAGGTCTGCATCGGCCTTCAGCCTTTCAAAACTGTCGAGCACACGTGGCAGCAATGTCTGTTTGTGCGATCCATATTCTTGTGCCCGCATACTGCCAAAGCGTTTGCCCTGAACGATGATCTGCGCGCCGGTTTCTGTTTCAGGTTTCAGCAGCACCGGATTCATATGAATACTTGGCGGCACGCTGCAGGCACGTGCCTGCAGCGCCTGCGCACGGCCAATTTCGCCGCCATCTTCAGTCACAGCAGCATTGTTCGACATGTTTTGTGGCTTGAAGGGGCGCACCCGCACCCCCTGATTGGCGAAATATCTGCACAGGCCAGCAACAAGCACCGACTTGCCGACATTCGAGCCGGCCCCTTGCAGCATAATCGCGGCAGGCATCAGAATTCGACGCCGATCTGCGCCTTGATTCCCGACTGGAAAGGATGCTTGATCAGGCTCATTTCGGTGACAAGATCAGCTTTTTCGATCAATTCTTCAGCTGCATTGCGCCCGGTCAGCACAACATGCGTCATGGCGGGCTTTTCCTCTTCGAGGAAGGCCAGAACCTCTGCCAAATCGATATAGCCATACCGCAACGCGATGTTGATCTCGTCAAGCAGCACCATGTGATAGGCCGGGTCGCGAATCAGATCCTTGGCCTTTTCCCAGGCAGCGGCAGCGGCAGCAATATCGCGTTCGCGGTCCTGCGTTTCCCAGGTAAAGCCTTCACCCATGGTGTGAAAGTCACAAAGATCACCAAAATGATTGCTGATCAGATTTCGCTCACCCGTATCCATGCCGCCTTTGATGAACTGCACTACACCGCATTTCAGCTCATGCGCGATACAGCGGAAAATCATCCCGAAGGCGGCAGATGACTTGCCCTTGCCCTTGCCCGTGTGAACGATCACAAGCCCCTTTTCATCGGTTTTTGAGGCCATGATCTTGTCGCGCGCCTGCTTTTTGCGCGCCATTTTTGCATTGTGGCGGGCAGAATCGTCCTGCGGCGGTGTGGTGTCGTCGGATGGCGCGTTCATGATGCTGTCTTCATTGCTGTGGTATCTTCAACGGGTCGCTGCGTTCACTGAACAGGTGTCTTGCCGGGTATTGGCCCCGCGGCCGGATCTGCCAGATGCTTTTCAAGTGTAGAGAGTACGCTGTTGCGGCGAGGTGTCCATAGTCCGCGTGCGATCGCCTCATCAAATCGGGCCAGCATGTCAGCATAGGCGGCGTCATTCACCTCCTGCAGAAACACACGCACCTGTTCATTTTCGATATAGGCTTCAAACAGTGCGGTGAAATGATGCTCGGCCACCTGCCGCGTGGTCGCCGCAAAGGCAAAAAGATAATCCACTGTCGCTGCCATTTCGAAAGCGCCCTTATAACCGTGCCGCATTGCGCCCTCTATCCATTTCGGATTGCTGGCCCGCCCCCGAACAACACGGCCAATTTCTTCAGCCAGAGTGCGAATGACAGGTCGTTCGGCCAGCGAATGATCATTGTGATAGACAGGCACATCTCGGCCCGACAGATGGGCCACCGCTGCCGACAGGCCGCCGGCAAACTGGTAATAGTCATCACTGTCCAGGATATCATGCTCGCGATTGTCCTGATTATGCAGCACGGCATCGCTGCCTGAAAGACGTGCCTCCAGCGCACCGCGTGCGGACACACCTTCGGCGTGTTCCCCATACGCATAGGAAGACCAGACAAGAAACGCTTCGGCAAAGTCGGACCGTTCCTGCCACAGCTTTTCGTCGACCAGCGCCTGCAGCCCCGCCCCATAGGCACCCGGCTTGGCACTGAATATTCGCAGCAGGCTCTGGGTCTGCGCGGCATCTGCATCCATGCCGCCATCCTGCAACCGTTCAGCATCACGCCGGGCATTCGCAGCCAGCGGGTTCATGTCATCCGGTTCATCCAGCCCCGCCACAGCCCGCACAGCTCGGTCAAACAGCGTCATTTGCGCCGGAAAGGCATCGCGAAAGAACCCNGAACANCGCANNCAGACATCNACNCGCGGCCGGTCCANCNCNTCNAGCGGGATNATNTCAAATCCGGTNACCCGNCGNGANCTNGCATCCCAGGANGGNCNNACCCCCATCANNGCCANNGCCTGCGCNAGATCNTCACCNCCNGTACGCATNTTNGANGTNCCCCANGCNGACAGCACNANNGCNCGCGGCCAGTTGCCATGCTCCATCAGATGCCGGTCAAGCAGCGCCTCTGCTGACGCCCATCCCAACCGCCACGCCACCGGCGTTGGCAGCGCGCGGCTGTCGATCGAAAAGAAATTGCGGCCGGTNGGCAGCACCTCAGGGCGNCCACGCGTCGGGGCCCCGGATGCACCCGCAGGAATGAAGCGGCCANCCAGACCGTTCAGCAGGGCCTGCTGTTCACGCGGGCCGCACGCCATCANNGCCGCGCGGATCACCGGCAAAGCCGTATCAATGATTGAGGCAGATTGCGGGCCCACGGGCTGCGCGTCCCCGTTGACAAGGGCGCGGGCAAGNNTGTCCAGCCGTTCAACCGTATCACCGGTGCTGCGCCATGGCTGATCTGACATGGCCTGCAGAACAGGCGGGCGGGTTGTCTGCCATGCGCGCCCTCTTTCGGCTGTCAGCGGGTCGAAGATGTCGCCATCCTCATCGCGCAGATCAAGGTCTGTTGCCAGCGCACGTGGCAGGGCGGCATCCGCCCCTTCACCGGCATGACGCGGCGTTCGCAGGATCTGCGTCAGCAGACCGTTGGCAAGATCATCTGATGGCGACATGCCGAANACATGAAGCCCGTCACGAATTTGCAGTTCTTTCAGATCGCAGAGAAAATTATCGAGCTTCAACAGCTTTTCACCAGCGTCATCACTGTCTTCAATGCCGCAATCNGCGGTGATGCCTGCACGTGTGGCGGTCATCAGAATATCGCCAAGCAAAGCATCAGAGCGCGCCCGGTCCATGCCGGCAGCCTCAAAATATTCATCCATCTGCGCTTCCAGTTCAGCCATCACGCCATGGCTGTCAGCTTGCGTCATGGGCGGTGTCAGATGATCAAGGATCACCGCGCCGGTACGCCGCTTGGCCTGCGCGCCCTCACCCGGATCATTGACAATGAAAGGGTAGAGATGCGGTGTCGGCCCCAGAATNGCCTCAGGGAAACAGGCCGCACTCAGCGCCAGCGCCTTGCCCGGAAGCCACTCCAGATTGCCATGTTTGCCAAAATGGATCATCGCAGCCACGCCGAATTCATGCCGCAGCCAGAAATACAACGCCAGATAATTGTGCGGCGGCACCAGATCGGGTGAATGGTAGGTTGATTTCGGATCGATATTATAGCCGCGTGCCGGCTGGANNGCGACCACAACATTGCCAAAACGGCGCAGTGGNAGCCTGATGGCATGCCCNTCACACATCGGATCACCNGCCGGNGCTCCCCATCGTTCTGTNACCGCATCGCGCACNTCAACAGGCAGACTGGCAAAAATACGGTCATAAGCGTCCAGTGACATCGCTGCATCGCAGGNGCGGTCCTGCCAGCCAGCGTTTGTCGGGCCAGCACGCATATGCGCGATCAGTGCCGCACCGCTTTCAGGCAGGCCTTGCACATCATAGCCTGCTCCATGCAGGGCCAGCAGTGCGCCAAAAACGCTTTCCGGTGTATCAAGGCCAACACCATTGGCCAGCCGGCCATCACGGTTCGGATAGTTCGCCATGATCAGGGCAACGCGCTTGTCTGCCGGTACCGTTCGCCGCAGCTGTGCCCATCCTGCGGCCAGTTTCACCGCAAAATCGATCCGGTCCGGCACCGCATCATACGCTGTCGTCATCGCATGCGTCAGCGGATGCCGCCTGGGGGNCTGCTTGAAGCCGACCGCGCGGGTCAGGATACGCCCGTCAAGCTCCGGCAGCGCCACATTCATCGCCAGATCACGCGCCGTCAGCCCGGCACCCGATGCTGCCCANTCAGTGGCCAGACTGGCAGACAGGACAAGCTGGAACACCGGCGCATCAACAGCGCCAAAGGGCCCGGCAGACACAAGGCNNGGTATCGCCGCACCACCNCCGCCCGGATCCGATACCGCAAAGCTTGTCAGGTTCANGATCACATCAGCCGATCCCTGCTGCAAAAGACCGGCGATGATGCCACCGCTTTCCGCTTCTTTCAGGCTGGCACCGAACAGCGGCAGCGGGTTCAGCCCNGCGGCGCGGCAGCTGTCGANCAGCGCATCAATCGGTGCCAGATCACCCGCCTGCATCAGCGCCCGGTAAAATACAATCGCCGCAACAGGTGCATCGGCACGCCACTGTTCTTTCAGCGTATCAAGGCTGGTGATTGCGCCCTGTTGGCCGGGCCAGTATATGCCGGCATGCAATAACGGGCGCGGTGGAACGGCCTTGCCGGTTCCATCCACCAGATCGGACAGGGCAGTCAGAAACTGCATGGCATTGTCCAGCCCGCCAGCATCAAGATAGGCCGACAGACCGCCACAGTATTCGGCGCTGAAACTTGACAGGTAGTCGAGTTCCGGATCAGGTTTGCCGTCACCAGACAGGAATATGACGGGCACCCCGTCCGGCAAGCCAGCCTGGGCGGCAAGCTGCTGGACGCCATAAGACCAGTAGCCGCGCCCGCCAAGCAACCGCACCACCACCAGCCGGGCATTGGCAATCGTGTTCTGGATATATTGATCAACCGAAAACGGATGTGACAGGCTCAGATAGTTCGCCACCCGCAATTCCAGTGGCGGTTCCTGTTGCTGTTCGTGGCGCCGCAACGCCGCCGCCGAGACAAGCGCTACCTCGGTATCCGCCGAAGTAAGAAAAATGATATCCCCGGCCGGCTGTCCCAGATCGACGGCCTCATCGGAATCATAGAGCGCACCGCTCTCATCAATTTTAAGAAGATGCATGTCCCGCGATCACCGTGCCGCCAAGGCGTGCTGCAATAGCATCAGCGTCCAGTCCGGCCAGCCCGATCACCACAAGCTGCCCGCCAGCACTGTCTGCCTCGCGTGCGAAATACCCATCCACCCGCCGACCAACAGCTTGTACCACGAAAGGCAGCGCCTTGCCGCTGACGGGCACACGCCCCTTGGCGCGCAAGATTCCGAATTCTGACGCCATCTGCGCAATGCTGGCCTGAAATGCCTGCGCATCCTCAACACCCCCAAGCGCAATGACATAGGATGCAAATTCATCATGCCCATGCTCATGATGATGGTGGTGGTGGTGGTGATCATCGTCATCGTGGTCATCATCGTGGTGATGATGCATATGGCGTGCGCGTTCATGCGCCTGGTCTTCCATCCCCAGCCCAAGGATTGCATCCATCGGGGCTGCGCCACCTGCGACCGGAATAATCGGCGTCGGGGCTGGCAGCTGGTCTTCAACAACGCTGCGGGCACGCGCGATACCGTCACTGTCCAGCATATCCGCCTTCGACAGCACAATCAGGTTGGCAGCACCAATCTGGTCGGCAAACAGCTCATCAATCGGGCTTTCATGATCCAGTTCCTCATCTGCAGCGCGCTGTGCCTCCAGCGCGTCAAGATCATGCGCCACACCGCCATCCGCAAGCGCCGGGCCATCCACCAGCGTCACCACACCGTCAAGCATCACCTGCGACTTGATATCCGGCCAGTTGAACGCCTGAACAAGCGGCTGCGGCAACGCCAGACCTGAAGTTTCGATAATGATGTGGTCGGGACGCGGTTCCCGTGCCAGCAATTGCTGCATGCTTGGCAGAAAATCATCGGCAACCGTGCAGCAGATGCACCCGTTTGCCAGCTCGATAATGTCATCAGCGTTGCAGCTGTCAGCACCGCATTCTTCCAGCATCGCACCATCCATGCCGATATCGCCGAATTCATTGACGATCAGGGCCAGACGGCGGCCGTCGGCCTGCATGATGATATTGCGGATCAGCGTGGTCTTGCCCGATCCAAGAAAGCCGGTAATGACGGTAGCTGGTATGCGCGCGGCTGCCATAAGACACCCCTTTTGTTGATATATCCGGCGGGTGGCCTGATGGGCAAACAAAAGGGCAGAGCCACCCGACCCTGCCCCGTGTCCGTTGCGCCGCCCACAAACAGGCGGCGATGCGGCATTACATGGCCGGGAAAATCATTCCCTCGACATTCTCGACGAGAAAGGCCAGCCCGACACCGGCAACAACCGCACCGGCAAGACGCGGCTGCAGGGCTTCGGCATCAATGATGCGCCAGATCCGCGCCACGGCCAGCGCAACACCGCCTGCAATGGCCATCTGCACAAGCCCGAAGCCGGCAAGATAGGCAAGAATCGGCGTTGTTTCCGCACCAACAACAGCCGCACCATAGGCCCAGCCATGGAACAGACCCGCGACAACCGCAAGAACGGCTGCAAATCGCAGGTCAGTGACCTTGCCCCGCATGGCAACGATACCGGCCGCCACAACAGATGCGGTGATGACAATCTCGGCAAACGGCAGGGTAAACGCCGATACCGTCAGCATCGTGCCAGCCATAGTGCCACCAACAAAGGCTGCCGGCATTGCCAGCTTGCTGCGATGGAATGCAGCAATCAGGCCAACCCCCACAACAAACGCCAGATGGTCAAACCCGATAACCGGATGACCAATGCCCGACAACAGCCCATGCAAGGCTGTTTGCGGAGTCATGCCGCCAAGCGGATGGTGCGCGAATGCCGCGCCAGCAGACATCAGGATCATGGCTGCAGCAGAAAGAAAAATGCGTGTCATTGGGAGCCCCCTTCGAAACCTTTTTATGACCAAATTGGCCGATTTCCGGGGAAGATGTCGCGAACCACCTAAACAGTGTGCGCTTCACGGCAGTCCCCGGCCGTTGCTTCTGGCGTTAAAGGCAGGTCTCCTGGCTTGTGGTCATTACCCGGCCGCCTTCCCGAACCTTTGAAAGGTCCAGTGGCAATGGACGGGCGACCAACCTACAGTCGCGGGGACGGCTATGGCATAGGGCAGTCATTTTTCACCCGCACCATATTCCCTCATTAAGGCATGGAGCTTTGCTCCACAGCCACCTTCAATGCACACAGATCATGGGCTGATTCTGTCGCACCCTGTCAACCAATAACGTCATTGAATAGCCTGTCGCCGCCACGCACCGGCAGAGAAAATCACCCCTTCACGGCGATTTCACAATAGCGCGAGAGGTCCTTCGATCCTGATCTCGCCAACGGTCTGTCCGGCCCAGTTGCGCAACACCGGCACTGTAAAATCGCGCACCGCTTGCGGCAGATCATAGCCCAACGCATGGATCACAGCCCCCAGCGCCGCATCTGAAGCGCGCCCGTTGCCATCGCGGGCCTTTACCATCAGCCCCAACCCATAGTCATGAAAGGCAGCGGCATAGACCCCTTCTGCGCCGGTCTTGGCGGTGATTTTGCTGCCAAACCCGGCGGCCACGGCACTGCACATGCGCCGGTCACCCGCTATCATCTGCGGTGCAGCGGCAATGCCATCGCGCAAGCGCGCACAGGCAGCGGTGCGGCTGTCCGGCATCTGGCCGCCCCCGGCAAACAGGGCGAACCCCCTTGCCCAATTGCCAAGCGGTGCGCTGAGCGCGGGTGCGCCACACCCGTCAATGCCACTTGGAAACTGCGTGATATCGATACCTGTCATGAATTCCAGCGTACCAAGGATGGCTTGCTGGACGGGATGAGACAGATCGGCATATCCAGACAGGTCTGCGCCCATAAGGCTGCCAAGAACAAGCATGCCCGAATGTTTGCCGCTGCAATTATTATGAATGCGTGCCGGCGCGCTCATGGCGCGCGCCTGTTCGATCATTGTTGGGGTGTCGCCAGACCATTGCGACCCGCAAGACAACAGGTCCGCAGACAACCCAAAGCGTTCCAGAAGTGCGCGGGCCCCTTCAACATGCTCAATCTGGCCGTTATGGCTGGCACAGATCAGAGACAATTCAGACGCGGTCAACCGCAAGCCGGGATCAAGGCTGGTCATTCGTTCAGCCAGCGCCAGCGCCTGTAACGGCTTCATTGCCGATCGGGGAAATACCAGCCGCTCAACATCGCCAAGCCCCATCACAACACTGCCATCGGCATCACACAGCGCGACGTCAACAAGATGCTGGCTTTCTTCGGCACCGCCCCGCCTGACGGACACGGGCAACGGGTCGGCAGAAAACAGGGGCAACGAGACACGGGGTTGGGGCATGGCTGGATCAGTTCTGTTTGCAATATGAATATTTAGACCTAGCAAACGAAAAAGGGCGGCACAATCGCCGCCCTTCTCTGGAGATGGTTGGTGTTGGTCGTCAGAACGGATTGTCTTCAGATTTGCCGCGGGTATCGAAGAATTCCTTCGTGACCGCAAACACAATCGGTGACAGCACGACCAGCGCGACAAGGTTCGGAATCGCCATCATCGCGTTCAGCGTATCGGCAAGAAGCCAGATAAAGCCAAGCTTCACTGTCGCCCCGACAATCGCCGCAAGCGACCAGACTGCGCGGAATGGCATGATAATGCTGGTTCCGAACAGGTATTGAAGCGATCTTTCGGAATAGTAGGACCACCCGATGATTGTGGTGAAGGCAAAGATCGCCAGGGACACCGCAATGATCACTCCGCCAAATCCGGGAAGTGCCGCCTCAAAGGCTGCCGAAGTCAGCGCCGCACCAGTGGCACCGCTTGTCCAGACACCGGTCGACAGGATTGCCAGTGCTGTGAAGGTACAGACGATAAGCGTGTCGATGAACGTACCAAGCATCGCCACCAGACCCTGGCTGACAGGGCCTTTGGTTTTGGCAGCGGCATGCGCGATCGGGGCCGAACCAAGGCCGGCCTCATTTGAGAACACACCACGAGCCACACCAAAGCGGATCGCTGCCCAGACTGCTGCACCGGCAAAACCACCCGTTGCGGCGGCTGGTGAGAAGGCATGTGTGAAGATCAGGCCAAATGCGGCTGGAATGGCGTTGGCATTGATCGCCAGAACCACAATCGACGCCAGGATGTAGAGCGCGGCCATAAATGGAACCAGAGCCCCCGCCACCTGCGAAATCCGCTGAATACCGCCAAGAAGAACCGCGCCAACGAGAAGGGCGACGATAATTCCGGTATACAGATGCGGAATGTCAAACGTGGTGTACAGAGCGTCGGCGATGGAGTTCGACTGCACCATGTTGCCGATACCAAAGCCGGCAATACCGGCAAACAGCGCAAATGTTATGGCAAGCCAACGCCAGTTGGCCCCCATCCCATTCTGGATGTAATACATCGGTCCACCGACAAAATTGCCGTTTTCATCCTTTTCACGGAAACGGACCGCGCAGACAGCCTCGGCATATTTTGTGCCCATACCAACCAGCGCCGTCATCCACATCCAGAAGACGGCACCCGGGCCGCCAAGGGATATGGCAGTTGCCACACCGGCAATATTACCTGTGCCGATGGTCGCTGACAGCGATGTCATCAGGGCGTTGAAGGGAGTGATGTCACCAGCATCATTGCCGGGAATTCTGCCTTTCCACAGCAGGGAAAAGCCGAATGGAATTTTCATGATTGTCAGGAATCTCAACCCAACAGTCAGAAACAGGCCCGCGCCAAGAATCAGGATCAGCATGGGTACACCCCAGACCACCCCGTTTATGGCACCTACCATTTCGGTAATGAACTCCATGTCTCGTTCCTTTCTGCAGTTGCGTCTTCACACGCGACCGCTTTTGGATGCAGTCAGGAATGCAAAGGAACAAAACACGAAAAGGAAACAGACATTCCTGACATGATGTTACGACCGGACAGCCTGATCGAAAGACTGAATGGCAAACAGAATTGCAGACCGAAAACCGGCTGTTCTGCGCCTGCTCCGGCAAGCTCCGTATCGGGTACTGTCTAGCGCAGATGACGGCGACGGGCAACAGATTGTTACATAAGGAATGTTATATAATATATTACTTTTATTTAA
>NYTO01000079.1 GCA_002683535.1 SAR116 cluster bacterium | reverse complement strand
CCAGAATACTGCTGGCCATTACATCAAGCAGCGAAGCGGGATAGATACCAAACCACAGAACAAGAACCGTCAGTGGGACAAAAATCAACACTTCGCGGCGGCTGATCCGCTCCATCGCGCCAACATCGGCACTTTCAATGGTGCCAAACATCACACGGCGGTAAAGCCACAGCATGTAGGTTGCGCCAAGAACCAGCCCGGTCGCAGTGAAAAAGGCAACCCAGCTGCTGGCTTTCCATGCCCCAACCAGAACCAGCATTTCACCAACAAACCCGCTTGTGCCCGGCAGACCGACCGAAGCCAGCATCATGAACATGAAAAATACGGCGTAACGCGGCATGACCGCGGCAACCCCGCCATAGGCGCTGATATCGCGCGTGTGAAGACGGTCATAAACAACCCCGACGCAAAAGAACAGCGCCGCAGAAACCAGACCATGGCTGATCATCTGGAACATGGCCCCGGCAACACCCTGCTCGGTCAGGGTAAAAATGCCGATGGTCACAAACCCCATATGCGCCACCGAAGAATAGGCAATCAGCTTTTTCATGTCCGACTGCGCCAGCGCGACCAGCGATGTATAGACAATAGCGATAATCGACAGGGCAAAAATCAGCGGTGCAAACATTTCAGACGCCAATGGGAACATCGGCAGCGAAAACCGGATGAAGCCGTATCCACCCATTTTCAAAAGCACACCGGCAAGGATCATCGAACCGGCAGTTGGTGCCTCGACATGGGCATCAGGAAGCCAGGTATGAACTGGCCACATCGGCACTTTCACGGCAAAGGACGCAAGAAAACCGATGAACAGCCAGGTTTGCATCCCAGCAGCAAAGCTGTGTGCCGTCAGGGCCGGGATATCGGTGGTGCCCGCATCCAGATACATGGCAAGCATGCAGACCAGCATCAGGACCGAGCCAAGAAGCGTATAGAGGAAGAATTTGAACGCCGCATAGACACGCCGTCCGCCGCCCCACACCCCGATGATCAGGAACATCGGGATCAGCACCCCTTCGAAGAACAGGTAGAACATCAACATGTCGAGCGATGCAAACATGCCAATCATCATTGTCTCGAGCACGAGGAAGGCGATCATATATTCGCGAACACGGTGCGTGATGGCCTTCCAGCTGGCCAGAATTGCCAACGGCGACAGCAATGTCGACAGCAGGATGAACGGCATCGAAATGCCATCAACACCAAGGTGATAGCTGATACCGGCAGCCGGCAACCAGGCGCGGTTTTCCTCAAACTGATAACCGGTGCTGGTGCTGTCAAAACCAAACACCAGCGCCAGCGAAATGATAAAGGTAAAGCCGCTGACCCACAGCGCCACATGGCGCGCATTGCGGGCAACAGACTGCTCGTCACCCCGTATCATCAACAGGAACAGGACGCCGATCATCGGCAGGAACGTGATGATCGTCAGCAAAGGCCAGTTTTCAATCATAGCCTAAAGCCCCCCAAAGCGAAGGTAATACCACGTAACCAGCACGACCACGCCAATCAGCATGGCAAACGCATAGTGGAATACGAAGCCTGACTGCAGTCGCGCAGCAAATGCTGATACACGCACAACCATCGCCGACATGCCGTCAGGGCCAAACCCGTCAATCACATCGCGGTCACCACGTTGCCACAGGAACGCACCAAAGCGCACGGCCGGGCGGACAAACAGGATGTCGTACAGCTCGTCAAANTACCACTTGTTGAAGAAGAACTTGTGCAGTGGTGAAAATGCCCGCGCCATAGCNNCCGGAACGCCTGTCCAGACGGCATAACACAGCACCGCAATCACCACGCCCNATGTGGCCAGNCCCACCGGCAACAGCTTTACCCAGGTCGGCACATGATGCGCATGTTCCATTGCGTGATGCTCTGGCAGGATGAAAATGGAATCNCCCCAGAANGTGGCCATATCGTGCCCGACGAACAATTCATAGCCAAGCCAGCCAGAGAAAATCGCACCAACCGCCAGAACGAACAGCGGCACGGTCATAACCAGCGGTGATTCATGAACATGCGACATCACCTCTGCCGAGGCGCGTGGCTTGCCATGAAACGCCATGATCAGCAGACGCCAGCTGTAGAATGCAGTCAGGAAAGCGGCCAGACANCCAAGCCAGAANGCCATATTGCCAACAGGGGTATGCGCGGCAAAGGCTGCCTCAAGGATCATNTCCTTGGAATAGAAGCCGGCAAAGAACGGGAACCCGGCAAGGGCCAGCGAGCCAACCCACATCATCGCATAGGTGACAGGAATCTTGCGCCAGATCCCGCCCATATTGCGCAAATCCTGCTCGTCCGACATTGCATGGATCACCGAACCGGCACCAAGGAACAGCAGCGCCTTGAAAAAGGCNTGTGTTGTCAGGTGGAACATTGCTGCTGGATAAGCAGACACACCAGCGGCAAAGAACATGTAACCAAGCTGTGAACATGTCGAATAGGCAATCACGCGCTTGATATCAAACTGCGTAAAGCCGACAGTGGCGGCAAANATGGCGGTNAACGCGCCAACAACTGTGATGATATCCAGCGACAGCGGCGCATATTCCAGCATCGGTGACAACCGGCAGACCATGAAGACACCNGCCGTGACCATCGTCGCGGCATGGATCAGCGCGGATACAGGTGTCGGACCCTCCATCGCATCAGGAAGCCATGTGTGAAGGCCAAGCTGGGCCGACTTGCCCATCGCCCCGATGAACAGCAGGATACCGGCAACTTCAAGTGCTGGCATGGCCTGNCCGAGGAANCCGATCTCAGTATAGCGCATCGCCGCAGCGTTGGCGAAAATGTCATCAAACTGGATGGACCCGAAAATCTGGTAGACCGCAAGAATACCAAGCGCAAAGCCGAAATCGCCAACCCGGTTGACGACGAACGCCTTCATCGCGGCTGTGTGCGCACTTTCCTTTTTNTACCAGAAACCGATCAGCAGATACGAGGCAACGCCAACACCTTCCCAGCCGAAGAACAGCTGCACCAGATTGTCGGCGGTAACCAGCATCAGCATGGCAAAAGTGAACAGGCTGAGATACGCCATGAAGCGTGCCCGCGCATTGTCATGCGACATATAGCCAATCGAATAGATATGAACCATCGATGACACGCCGGTCACCACAATCAGCATGACGGCTGTCAGCGTATCAAACCGCAACCGCCACATCGCCTCAAAATCGCCCGACACGATCCAGCGCGCAATATCAATGGTGATCGGCTGGCCGCCAATAGCCACCTNGGCAAAGNCGATAATCGAAAACAGCAGCGACAGCAAAAGACCGNTGACAGTCACCAGTTCGGCCGCGCGGTCCCTGNTNCCNAGGCTCAAGATNCCGGCAATGATGGCGCCGAACAGGGGCAGGAAAACAATCGAAGCGTACATGCCAGCCTAGCCTTTCATCATGTTCACATCCTCGACCGCAATCGATCCGCGGTTGCGGAAGAAAACAACGAGAATGGCAAGGCCGATCGCCGCTTCGGCAGCGGCAACGGTAAGAATGAACAGCGAGAATATCTGGCCTNCAAGATCGCCATTATAGGCGGAAAAGGCGACCATATTGATATTGACGGACAGCAGCATCAGTTCNATCGACATCAGGATGGTGATGACATTCTTGCGGTTCAGGAAAATTCCGAACGCGCCAAGGGCAAACAGAATGGCCGACACCGCAAGGTAGTGGTTCAGTGAAAGTTCAAGCATGCCCTAACCCTCGCGCTTGCTGGCAACAACGTTGGAGATTGTGCGGGCCGCCGCGCCAACCGGCACATCGACGACTTCGACTGTCTCGTCACGCCGCCGCATATTCTGCTCGGCAATCACCTGACGGCGCACACCGACACGCCGCCGCATGGTCAGCGAGATAGCCCCGATCATGGCNACCAGCAGGATCAGTCCGGCAACCTGNAACAGATAGATATATTTGGTGTAGAGAACATTCCCCAGCGCCCGCGTATNGCTGATCTCGGTTGCTGCCGGCAGGGTCACCCCGTCAAAGGCATCGCCGNAAACAGCGGCCACAAGTTCAAACACCAGNATGCCGCCAACAGCCAGCCCCAGAGGCAGATACTTCTGAAAGCCTGCGCGCATCTCGGCAAAATTGATATCCAGCATCATCACCACAAACAGGAANAACACCGCTACCGCGCCGACATACACGACAACNAGCAGCATCGCGATGAATTCCGCACCAATCAGGACGAACAATCCAGCAGCGTTGAAAAAGGCCAGAATCAGAAACAGCACCGAATAGACCGGGTTGCGGGATATCACCACCATTGTGCCGGCCGCCAGCATCACACCGGCAAACATATAGAAGAACAGCGCCTCAATCATAACGCCCTCCCCTAATGGCTGCACGCCATGCCAACCCGCAGGTTTTGGTATTCATGGTCACTATTACNTCCCCCACTCGCCGCAGCGCGTTCTAGCGCCACTGCGCGTCCGCTGCCAGATTGCGTGCAATCTCGGTTTCCCAGCGGTCGCCATTCGCAAGGAGCTTGTCCTTGTCGTAATACAATTCTTCGCGTGTCTCGGTGGCGAATTCGAAATTCGGCCCCTCAACAATGGCATCCACCGGACAGGCTTCCTGACAGAAGCCGCAATAGATGCATTTCGTCATGTCGATGTCATAGCGCGTGGTGCGACGGCTGCCATCATCACGCGGTTCAGCCTCGATGGTGATGGCCTGCGCGGGGCACACCGCTTCACACAGCTTGCATGCAATGCAGCGCTCTTCACCATTCGGATAGCGGCGCANCGCGTGCTCNCCGCGAAACCGTGGTGACAATGTCCCCTTTTCGTAAGGGTAGTTGATCGTCACCTTCGGCTTGAAGAAATATTTCAGCGTCAGAAGCAGACCCCTGCCAAGCTCCAGCAGCAGAAACGAACGCAGACTGTTTACCATTGCACTCATTNGAAATTCCCTTGCCTAACCGGCGACCGTCGGCAGATTGCCGGTCCACAGAAGAAAGCCTGATGTCAGCACCACATANATCAGTGAAAACGGCAGNAANNCCTTCCAGCCAAGCCGCATCAGCTGGTCATAACGATAGCGCGGCGTTGTCGCCCGCACCCACAAGAANACGAACAACAGCAGCATCACCTTGAGAATGAACCAGATTGGNCCCGGCACAATGTTCAGCGGCCAGATATCAAACGGCGGCAACCAGCCACCAAGGAACAGCACGGTTGTCATGCCGCTCATCAGGATCATGTTGGCATATTCGCCAAGGAAGAAGAGCGCAAAGCTCATTGAGGAATATTCGACAAAATAACCGGCCACCAGTTCAGATTCACCTTCGGGCAGATCAAATGGCGCGCGGTTTGTCTCGGCCAGTGTCGAGATGAAGAAAACGAGGAACATCGGCAACAGCGGCAGGGCAAACCACATGCCGCGCTGCGCCTCAACAATCGCTGTCAAGTTCAACGACCCCACACACACCAGCACATTGATGATGACCAGCCCCATCGACACTTCGTAGGACACCATCTGCGCNGCNGACCGCAATGCCCCCAGAAACGCATATTTGGAATTGCTGGCCCATCCCGCCATGATCACGCCGTAGACACCGAGCGAGGAAATCGCGAACAGATACAGAATGCCAACATTGATATCGGCAATAACAAGNCCTTCACCAAACGGGATCACCGCCCAGGCAACCAGTGCCAGAATGAATGTCAGCATCGGCGCNAGCATAAAGACAACCTTGTTCGCACCGGCTGGCAGGANGGTTTCCTTGACCATCAGTTTCAGCGCATCGGCAAAGGGCTGGAACAGGCCAAACGGACCAACAACATTCGGTCCCTTTCGCAGTTGCATGAAGCCNATCACCCGCCGCTCGGCAAGTGTCAGATAGGCCACTGCGATCAGCAGGGGGCCAACCACNACCATGATTTTCGCCACGATCCAGGCAAGTTCGATGACATAGCTGCTGGTCAAAAATTCCATGTCGCTACTCCGCCGCGTCCCGGGCGGCATCTTCGGCCAGCGCCATCATGCATTGACCCATTGTTTCTGATGCCCGGCTGATGGCACAGGTCATGTAAAACCNGTCCAGCGCCGAATCGATGACAGCAGCTGTCAGCTTGCTGCGNCCACCGAATTTGGCCCATTTCGCAGAGGCCACTTCATCACGCGCGGCAAAATGCGGAACAGCCTCATACAAGCTCTCACGCAGTTCATCCAGCGAATCAAATCCCAGATTAATGCCAAGACGGGCGGCCATTGCACGAATAATGGCCCAGTCCTCGCGTGCCTCACCCGGCGGAAAGGCAGCGCGGCTGGCATATTGAACCCGCCCTTCAGTATTCACATAAATGCCGTCCTTTTCGGTATAGGCCGCGCCCGGCAATACCACATCCGCGTGATGGGCACCGCGGTCACCATGATGTCCCTGATAGACAACAAACGCCTTTGACAGACGCGCGTGATCGATCTCGTCAGCTGCCATCAGCCACACAACATCCAGATCGCCTGCCTCGGCCGCCTTGTACATGCCNGCCACATCCANCCCGCCACGATCGGGNGTGAAACCAAGATCAAGACCACCAACACGCGCTGCCGCCGTGTGCAGAACNTTGAAACCGTTCCANCCANCGCCAACAACACCATAGGCATCGGCAATATCNCGCGCCTTGCCAAGAATGGCAGCCCCGTCAGAACGGGTCAGCGCCCCCATCCCGACAATGATCATCGGGCGCTTTGCCTTCTTCAGCTTGGCAGCAAATTTCGACTTCCCGCTCAGCACATNATCAAGCAGNGCCGGATCATCCCCAAGGTGCAGCGCATCATAGGTCAGATCGCTCTTTGGTCCGATCACGGCAACGGGCAAACGTGTGGCCAGCCAGTTGCGGCGNATACGGGCATTCAGCACCGCTGCCTCGATACGCGGGTTGCTGCCGATGATCAGCAGCGCGTCGGCATCATCAATGCCGGCAATGGTGGAATTGAACAGGTAACCGGCACGTGCGCCACCAATCTTTGCACCATCCTGACGGCAATCCATATGGCCGCTGCCAAGCTTGCCCATCATCGTCTTCAGCGCGAACATCGATTCAGCGTCACACTGGTCGCCGGCAATGGCAGCCACGGCTTTCGNCTTTGCCTTCTTCATCTTTGCCGTTATGGCCGCAAAGGCATCATCCCAGCTTGCCGGTGCCAGCTTGCCATCACCGCCGCGCATATAGGGGCGGTCAAGACGCTGGCGGCGCAGCCCGTCGATTGCATAACGGGTCTTGTCGGAAATCCATTCCTCGTTGATATCTTCATTCAGGCGCGGCAGGACNCGCATCACCTGCGCCCCNCGGGCATCAACACGGATATTGCTGCCAACCGCATCCATGACATCGACGGATTCGGTCTTGTTCAATTCCCATGGACGGGCGGCAAAGGCATAGGGCTTTGAGGTAAGTGCGCCCACCGGGCACAGGTCAATCACATTGGCAGACAATTCGGACGCCAGTGTTTTTTCAAGATAGGTGGTGATTTCCATTGATTCACCACGGCCAATCGCGCCCAGTTCCGGCACACCGGCAATTTCAGTCGCAAACCGCACACAGCGCGTGCAATGGATGCAACGCGTCATGGTGGTGCTGATCAGCGGGCCCATATTCTTGTCTTCGACAGCGCGCTTGTTCTCTTCATAGCGCGAGGCATCATAGCCATANCCCATCGCCTGATCCTGCANATCACATTCCCCGCCCTGGTCACAGATCGGACAATCCAGNGGATGATTGATCANCAGGAATTCCATCACCCCTTCGCGCGCTTTCTTCACCCGGTCAGTATCGGTGCGGATNACCATGCCGTCGCCNGCCGGCATTGCACAGGANGCAACCGGCTTTGGCGCGCGTTCCATATCAACCAGACACATCCGGCAATTGCCGGCAATGGACAGGCGNTCATGATAGCAGAAACGCGGCACTTCAACGCCGGCTTCTTCACAGGCGTGAAGAACGGTGGCGCCGTTCTCGACCTCTANCTCGACACCATTCACTGTCAGCTTTGGCATGGTTTTCCTGTCCCCTATTCCGCAGCTTCGACCGCGCTTGCAGCACGGTGCGCAACGATCCGGCGCTCAATCTCTGGCCGGAAATTCTTGATCAGCCCCTGAATCGGCCAGGCCGCGGCGTCACCCAGCGCACAGATTGTATGGCCTTCAACCTGACGCGTTACCTGTTCCAGCGTGTCGATCTCGTGAATCTCGGCCTCGCCCCTGACAAGCCGTTCCATCATCCGCCACATCCANCCGGTGCCTTCNCGGCACGGGGTNCACTGACCGCAGGATTCATGCTTGTAGAAATAGGACAGGCGCGAGATCGCCTTGACGATATCAGTGCTTTTATCCATCACGATCACGCCGGCTGTACCGAGGCCGGTACCCGCATCTTTCAGCGCATCAAAATCCATGGTGATGGTGCTGCAGACATCTTGCGGCAACAGCGGTGTGGATGATCCACCCGGGATCACCGCCAGCAGATTGTCCCAGCCGCCGCGCACACCGCCCGCATGCTTTTCGATCAGATCGCGCAACGGAATGCCCATTTCCTCTTCAACATTGCAGGGCCGGTTCACATGACCCGAAATGCAGAACAATTTCGACCCGGTGTTGTTGTCCTTGCCAAGACCGGCAAACCAGTCTGCCCCACGCCGCAGAATGGTTGGCACAACAGCAATCGATTCAACGTTGTTGACCGTTGTCGGGCAGCCATAAAGACCTGCGCCAGCCGGAAATGGCGGCTTCAGGCGCGGTTGGCCCTTTTTACCCTCAAGGGACTCAATCAGCGCGGTTTCCTCACCGCAAATATAGGCACCGGCACCACGATGCAGGTAGATATCGAACTTCCAGCCCGATTTCGCGGCATTATCGCCCAGAAGACCTGCTGCATATGCCTCATCAATGGCTGACTGCAGACGGCGCGCCTCATTCACGAATTCGCCGCGGATATAGATATATGCTGCATGGGCACGCATCGCAAAACCGGCGATAACACAGCCTTCCAGCAGCTTGTGCGGATCATTGCGAATGATATCGCGGTCCTTNCATGTGCCGGGTTCGGATTCGTCGGCATTCACCACCAGAAAATGCGGACGGTCGCCAACTTCCTTGGGCATGAAAGACCATTTCAGGCCCGTCGGGAATCCGGCACCGCCACGCCCACGCAAGCCGGAGGCCTTGACCCGCTCGACAATCTCATCGTGACCAAGCTTGAGGATTTTGGCTGTGGTTGACCAGTCACCGCGCTTCTTCGCCCCGGCCAGACCGGAATCGGCCCATCCATAGAGATTGGTGAAAATGCGATCTTCATCTTTCAGCATTCGTCCCTCCCTATTCCGCCGGCTTCAGGGCGGCAAGGCTTGTTGCGCCACCATCTGCCTCGGAGCCTGACCGGCCCAATACCGACCCAACAGGCAATGGTGCATCAGCTTCGAGTGAATCCAGCAGCGCACCGGTGCTGGCATAATCCAGATCTTCGTAGAAGTCGTCATTCACCTGCAAAATCGGCGCATTCACACACGCCCCGAGACATTCCACCTCAAGCAAGGTGAAACGCCCNCAATCCGAGGTTTCGCCCGATGCAATGCCATANCGGTCCTTGATGCAGCGCATCATCGAATCCGATCCNCGCAGCCAGCAGGGTGTGGTTGTGCAGGCTTGCAGGTAATATTTNCCGACCGGTTTGAGATTATACATCGTGTAGAAGGTCGCCACTTCCAGCACGCGAATTTCGGCCATGTCCAGCTTGTTGGCGATCAATTCAATCGCCCGCATGGGGATCCAGTTATCATGCTGTCTCTGCGCCATGTCCAGCAGCGGCATGACAGCACTTGCCTGCCTGCCTTTCGGGTATTTGGCGATGATCCGCTTNATNTCNGCNTCATTNTNCTTNGNAAAGGCAAAGCNGTCNGGCTGGTCATCNGCGATACGGGCGTNGATGCTCATCTGTCAATCTCACCAAAAACAACATCCAGGGATCCGATAATCGCCACCGAATCCGCCAGCATATGGCCGCGAGACAGGTAATCCACAGCCGCCATGAAATAAAAGCCCGGC
>NYTO01000078.1 GCA_002683535.1 SAR116 cluster bacterium | reverse complement strand
TTCAAGGTTCTTGGTTCCTGGGCCCGGTTCAGCCAAGCCGAAACATGACATTCAGGGCCTATATTGCAATCCAATAGTTTACGCACTCACCACTTGCACAGTGTAAAGCGAGGAACGGTGACAGGCCTGTTGTTAACACGCTATCCAGCCTGGAACTTGCAGGCCTGGATGCTGCACTTAGCCAAATAATCGGGAGGATGCAGATCTTCTGGTCATTTCTTGAATGCTTTTTCAAGAGCTTGCTCGAGATCATTTATGAGATCTGCCGGGTCTTCGATTCCTGCTGAAATTCTTATAAGGTTTTCGTGTACCGGAAAGTCATCACCAGACACTGTTTTTCTATGTTCAATAAGACTTTCAACGCCACCAAGAGACGTAGCAGGATAGAAAACGCGACAGTTTCGGACAACATTGATGGCGTCAGTTTGTGAGCCTTTGACAATGACTGATAGCATCCCTCCAAATTGCCCATCGGTTTGATGCTTTGCAATTTCATGGTTGGGGTGCGTCTCCAGACCGGGATACAGCACTTTTTCTATACATTCATGGTTCTGGAAATGCCTGGCGAGCAACATCGCATTCTGGCTGTTTTTCTCTACACGCAAAAACAGGGTGCGCAAGCCTCTTATCAGTAAAAATGCATCTTGTGAGTTTAAGACCGTTCCATGCAATTTCCTGATATTAAACAAGTTTTCATAAGTGCTGCTTTGTTGATTTAAAGACAGGACGCCGGCAGACACATCAGAATGCCCATTTAGATATTTCGTGGCAGAGTGGAATGAAATATCTGCGCCAAGATCCAGTGATTTTGTCATTGTTGGAGGCGTTGCCGTTGCGTCTACGATCAACCTGGCTCCAGCCCTGTGAGCCAGCTTTGAAGCAGAAGATATATCGGTAACCTCCCAATTTGGGTTATTTGGAGTCTCAACCCAAACCAGCTGCGTAACGCCGTTTTCAATGACGGGCTCCATACTGGAGAGGTCACCAGCCTCATAATAGCTTACGCGAATTCTATCTTTCGAAGCAAAATTTTGAATTTGACCCAGAACACCATGATACATCACTCGCGGTACAACGATATGAGCCCCTGCTGGCAACATTTCCAGGACAGCCGTACATGCTGACATTCCGGATGAAAACAGAAGCGAAGCGTCAGCGTTTTCGAGCTCTGCAATAATTTCTTCTGCAATTTGAGTGGTTTTATTCCCATCCCGTCTGTACCAGTAAGCCTGTCGAGGCTGATAATTTTCATCGCGTGAATACGTTGCCGAGTGGTCAATAGACGGGACTACAGAACCTGTTTCAGGATCGCAATAGTGCAACGCCTGCGCAATTTTTGTGGAAATTGACAGGCCTTTTTCAGTCTTGAGCTTCATTTGGTGATTATCTCTCGTGTCTGATGTCTCAATGAAAGGCAGGCTGCATATAGTACCAAAGCAGATTTTATTATCTTGGCAATAAACTTCCTCAGATTGTTCGGGAGACCAGATAGCATCTGACGCCAACAACGACAACCATCGCGCCGATCATGCGCGATGTAGATCAGGCTGTCTCACAAGGTCATGTTACCCGCCCGTTCAACTATCTGGCGATTGTGGATTGAGCGTGCCAACAGGGCGCGCCAGCGGGACTTGCCAGCGACGGCATGCCACTTATTGCCAGAGCGCATGATGAAGCTATGGCAATCAGGGTTGGCATCGGCGCAAATATCACGGCAAATATCTGACTGATGCTATCTATTCCCACTCGATCGTTCCGGGTGGTTTTGACGTCACGTCATAGACCACACGGTTGACCCCTTTCACCTCGTTCACGATCCGCGTTGCCGCATGTGACAGAAATTCATGCGTGAAGGGATAGCTGTCGGCTGTCATCCCGTCGCTGGAGGTGACCGCCCGCAACGCGCAGACATATTCATAAGACCGCGCATCACCCATCACGCCAACAGTGCGTACCGGCAACAGCACGGCAAAGGCCTGCCAGATCTCGTCATACAGACCAGCCTGGCGTATGGCATCCAGATACACAGCATCAGCAGCCCGCAGGATATCCAGCTTTTCCGGCGTAATGTCACCAGGCACACGGATGGCAAGGCCGGGCCCCGGGAACGGGTGCCGTCCGACAAGGCTTTCGGGCAGGCCAAGCTCACGCCCCAATTCGCGTACTTCATCCTTGAACAGCTCACGCAGCGGTTCNACAAGCTGCAGCTTCATCTTCTCTGGCAACCCGCCGACATTGTGATGCGACTTGATCGTCACCGCATCGCCGCCAGCAGCTGAAATGCTTTCAATCACGTCCGGGTAGAGTGTGCCCTGTGCCAGAAAGGCTGCNCCTTCGATACGGTTTGCNTCTTCATCAAACACCTCGATGAANCTGGCACCGATGATCTTGCGCTTTTGTTCCGGNTCAGACACGCCGGCCAGCCGACCAAGGAACATGGCGGAGGCATCCCGGTGGATCAGCGGAATATTGTAGTGACCGCCAAACAGGGCGACCACCTCCTCTGCCTCGCCGGCGCGCAGCAAGCCATGATCAACAAAGACGCAGGTCAGCTGATCGCCAATCGCCTCATGGATCAGTACCGCCGCCACTGAACTGTCGACCCCGCCAGACAGGCCGCAAATCACCTTGCCATCCCCCACCTTGGNNCGAATGGCCTCNATCGCGCGGGCGCGATAGGCGGTCATCGACCAGCTGCCGGAACAGCCGCAGACATCCAGCGCAAAACGTGACAGCAATGCTGCACCATCCTCGCTATGCACCACTTCAGGATGAAACTGGACACCATAGTAACGACGATCATCATCAGCCACAGCGGCATAGGGTGCACCGCTGGANGTGGCGACCGTACNAAAGCCGGGCGGCAGCGCCGCCACATGGTCACCATGGCTCATCCAGACGGTACGTGTTGCCCCGACAGGCCACAGCCCGTCAAACAGCGTACAGGACTCGACGACCTTCAGCGTGGCGCGGCCAAATTCACGACTTGTTCCGGGCTCTACCCGGCCGCCAAGCTGCTGGCACNTGGTCTGCTGNCCGTAACAAATACCCAATACAGGCACACCCATCTCGAACACCGNCTGCGGGGCGCGCGGGGTATCTGCCATTGCCACCGAATTCGGACCNCCTGACAGAATNATGCCNCGCGGTGCCGCTGCCGTGATGTGTTTTGGATTGCCGGTACAGGGCATGATCTCGGTATAGACGCCAGCTTCACGAAGGCGGCGGGCAATCAGCTGCGTGACCTGCGAGCCAAAATCAATGATCAGGATCGAATCCTTGCTGTCCATGTGCCTTTACGTCTCCCGTATTGACCAGCGCGCCTAGCGCAATCGCGATTGCAGAACCGCCATGAAAAATCCGTCTGTGCCATCACGCCCCGGCAATAGCCGCAACATGCCATCAGACACCGGCGGCATGGCATCATCACCGATGACATCGCGCCAGATATCGCCAATATCGGCGATCTCCAGTTCGGGGGCATCGGTTAACAGCCGTTCGATCTGCGCCTCACCTTCACTGCGTAAAACCGAACAGGTGATATAGACGATGCGCCCGCCCGGGGCCAGCATGGCCCGCCCCTTTTCCAACAGCGCCGCCTGTTCGCCCTGCAGTCTTTCCAGTGTTGCCGCATCTGTGCGCCAGCGCACATCAACCTGACGGCGCCATGTCCCTGAACCGCTGCACGGTGCATCAATCACCACACGGTCGAATTTACCGCGATACCGCTTGGTTCCCCAGTCGCCGGAAACACCAACACGTTCGATATTGTGGATGCCGGCCCGCCGGATACGCGCGCCCCCCCGTTCAAGGCGCACTGCATCCGTATCCAGCGCAACAATACGCCCCCGGTTTTCCATTGCCGCCGCCATGACCAGTGATTTGCCGGCCGCACCGGCACAAATATCAGCCACCTGCATGCCGGGCCTTGCATCACACAACAAGGCGGCAAGCTGCGATCCCTCATCCTGGATTTCAAACAGGCCGGAACGGAATTCGGACAAATCTTCGGTGCGGGTGCGACGGACCAGACGAATGCCCAGTGGAGACAACCGCGTCGGATGGCATTTGATGCCGCGCCCGGCAAGCTTGTCGCGTACCACCCGCCGGTCTTTCACCTTCAGCTTATTTATCCGGATATCGGTGGCTGCCTCACCCTGCATGGCTGCCAGCTCATCATCGCTGTCAGGCCCAAGGGCGGCATCGACATCGGCCAACAATTCTTCGGGCCATTCCAGCCGGACAGCCCGCAGCATTGCATCATTATCTACAGGCTGACCCTCAAAGGCAGCAACCAGCGCGCATTCCTCGTCATCCAGCGCTTCGGCGGCGTGCCGGCTGTCACCGCCGAACAGGGCGCTGACATCATCTGCTGAAAGACAATCCACCAGCGGCAGGGCCGCCAGGACAAGGGCGCGCGGTGTTGGCGCATAGCCTTTTTGTTCAAGCTGCCACCCAAGACGCGCCACATGCCGGTGCACGGACCAGAACAGCGTGCTGATCGCCTGCCGGTCACCGGATCCGGCATAACGTCGGCGCTGCAGACCGCGGCGCAGCACCTGTCCGGCAGGCACGCCATCCGGCGCTTCGGACAACAGGTCTATAACAGCGGCAATGCGGGCAGCTGGTGTCATCAAAAAAATCCGTTTCGGGGTCAGGCCCGCGGCCGGTAATTCGGCTCTTCGCGGGTAATTGTCACATCATGTACATGGCTTTCAGACAGGCCCGCGCCGGTAATCCGCAGAAAACGTGCATTTTCCTGCAGATCGGCAATTGTCGCGTTGCCTGTATATCCCATTGCCGCCCGCACGCCGCCCAGCAGCTGATGCAGCACAGTATCAACAGCGCCCTTATAGGGCACCTGCCCTTCAATGCCCTCTGGCACCAGCTTCAGCGGCTGGGTGATTTCTGACTGAAAATACCGGTCGGCCGATCCGCGCGCCATGGCGCCGGTGGACCCCATGCCGCGATACGCCTTGTAGGACCGCCCCTGATGCAGATACACCTCGCCCGGTGTCTCGTCAGTGCCGGCCAGCAGCGACCCGATCATTGCGCAGTCACCGCCAGCCGCAAGCGCCTTTGCCAGGTCTCCTGAATATTTGATCCCGCCATCAGCGATTACCGGCACGCCTGCCGCATGGCAGACCTCGGCAGCATCCATGATAGCGGTCAGCTGCGGCACNCCGACACCGGCNACCATCCGNGTTGTACAGATGGACCCNGGNCCAATCCCGACCTTGACCGCATCAGCACCCGCATCGATCAGCGCGCGCGCGCCTTCCGCNGTGGCAACATTGCCGCCAATAACCTGNACATCATTCGCCATCTTGCGCACGGCAGANACGGCGTTCAAAACACCTTGTGAATGGCCATGNGCNGTGTCGACCACAACAACATCGACACCCGCNTCAATCAGGGCTGCAGCGCGCTCTGCCCCTTCATCNCCAGCCCCGGTTGCAGCAGCCACCAGCAGGCGCCCGGCTGTATCCTTGGCGGCCATCGGATTGCTCTGTGCCTTTTCGATATCCTTAACCGTGATCAAGCCGATACAGCCGCCATCCGCATCCACCACTACCAGCTTTTCGATACGGTGTTCGTGCAGCAGGCGCTTGGCGTCGTCCTGTGAGGCGGCCTCATTCACGGTGATCACATCACGCGTCATCAGATCAGCCACTTTCTGGGTCATGTCACTGGCAAAGCGCACATCGCGGTTGGTCAGAATGCCAACCAGCTTGTGCGGCCCCTTGCCCGCAGCTTCAACCACTGGAATGCCGCTGATGGCATGTGATGACATCAGCTCCAGCGCATCTCCCAGTTCACGGTCCGGCGTGATCGTCACCGGGTTCACCACCATGCCTGATTCGTATTTCTTGACACGGGTGACTTCACCGGCCTGCGCCTCGGCAGTCATGTTCTTGTGGATCACCCCGATACCGCCGGCGCGCGCCATGGCGATGGCAAGCCGATGTTCGGTAACCGTGTCCATGGCCGCCGAAATCAGGGGGATATTCAGCTCAATTGTGCGCGTCAGCCGTGTTCTTGTATCTGTCTGCGCAGGCAACACAACAGAATACGACGGCTCAAGGAGCACATCGTCAAATGTCAAAGCTTCACGAATTTTCATGGACCGCCTTCCGTCTAACCGGTGGCGGCGCACTATATCTTAGGGGTTGAGTGATTGATAGCCCCTAAATAGGCGAATACCCGCCATTTTCGCCTGGTGGCGACTGCTGGTCATCGGCATCTTCATAATCGCTGTCCGCATCCCAGCCACCTTGCCCGTGAAAGCCTGTGGCAAGGACATAGCTTTCCACCGATTCCTTGCGGCTGGCAGCAGGTTTGACATGCCTGACTGTGGTGAAATTCCGCTGCATGATGGACAGCACATTCTGTTCGGCACCGCCCCGAAAACATTTTGACAGGAAGAAGCCGTCATCGACCAGCACTTCCATAGCGAAATCCAGCGCAGCTTCCAGCAACGCCGTTGTTCGCAGATGGTCTGTCGGCCGGTGGCCAGTGGTATCGGCCGCCATGTCACTCAGTACGCCATGTGCGGTTCCACCGATGGCCGTGCGTACCTTGTCAAGCATCACCGGATCAGTCATGTCGCCGACAAAAATCTCGACATCGGCAAGGATATCAGTTTCCAGAAGATCGATGCCGACAAGTTTGGCGTCGCCAGTGCCAAGGCGGCAACGGTCAGCAACAACCTGCAGCCACCCCCCGGGCGCGCAGCCCAGATCGACGATCGACATGCCGGGGCGCAGCAATTTATGGCGATCATCAATCTGCGCCAGCTTCAGCGCCGCACGCGAACGAAAGCCCCTTGATTTTGCTTCGGCAACGAATGGATCGTTCAACTGGCGGGTCAGCCAGCGCTGCGAGGATGGCTTGCGCCCTCGCATTTTTTTCGGCTGGCGTGTCAGACCGGTATCATTTCGGTAACTGCGACCGGATGATCCGCGCGTTGGTGAACGCCCCTTCGGTTTCCTGTTCATTTTCGCGCTTCCCTGTTGCCCGCCCTGGCCAGCGATACACCCTTCTAGGCGCTTTGGATGAAAACGGCAAATTCCTTGCCGGAAAACGTTGGACACTATACCACTGTGTGGATGTATATCCCCGCGCGCATTTCTGCTTTCCGGCATCATCCAGTCATTGAAGACCGCCAGACATGACCAATGTCGCACTTGGCTGGCGGGCACATATCCTGCTGAATCTGCGGTTGGCAGCACCATTGATTGTTGGCCAGCTTGCCACCATCGGCATCTGGACAAGCGATGTCGTGGCCATGGGGCAGCTTGACAGTACCAGCCTTGCTGCCGGATCTATTGCCTCGCGCTATTTTCAGCCGATGTTCTTTCTGGCTCTTGGCATTTCACTGGCTGTCGGGCCTCTGGTGGCGCAGGGGCTTGGTGCCGGCGATGAGCGCCAGGTACGGCGTGCTTTCCGTCAGGGCATGGTGATCGCGGTCACTCTCGGGCTGCTGACAGTTCCCCTGCTTTTCATTGGCGAGGATGTGCTGGTGATGATCGGCCAGTCCCCCGAACTGGCACGCCTTGGTCAGCCCTTTCTGTTCTGGTCCAGTTTCGGCATGCCCTTCATGTTTCTGGCCTTTGTCTTGCGGCAGTTCCTGATTTCATATGAACGGCCAATACCGCAGGTGATCGCGCTGATCCTGACACTTGGTGTGAATATCGGCCTGAACGAGGTGTTCTCGAAGGGGCTTGGCCCGTTCCCCGAAATGGGGCTGGCCGGGATCGCCCTTGCTACGTCAATCAGCTATTTCCTGCTGGCCGCCGGACTGGCCATCTATATCGGGACCACCGCGCCCTTTGCCGATGGCAAGCCGTTCCAGCGATTATGGGTAATGGATTGGGCTGTTACCTTCCGGTTGCTGCGCATTGGCGTGCCGATCGGCCTTACCATCGTTGCCGAGGCCGGCATGTTTATCACCGCAACATTGCTGATCGGCATGTTCGGCACAGCGTCATTGTCAGCGGCGGCGATTGCCAATCAGCTGTCTGCCATTGCCTTCATGATCCCCATCGCCATGGCAACCGCCGGCACGATCAGGGTGGGGCATTATGCCGGCGCAAAGGACCGGATCAATCTTTTCCGCAGCGCCAGCGCGACGATGATCATCGCCATCATCGCCACCCTTGGCACAACGCTGGTATTGCTGATCTGGCCGGAAACACTGGTCGGGCTGTTCCTTGACAATGATGACCCGCTTTTTGCCGATGTGATCCTTGTTGCAACACCGTTGATGCTGTTGACAGCGCTGTATCAGATTCCGGACGGCATACAGGCCGTTGCCATATCGGTGCTGCGCGGCGTGAATGATACGCGGCTGCCGGGGCTGATTGCGATTGGCAGCTTCTGGCTGCCGGGGATCGGCCTTGGGGTGCTGCTCGGTTTCGGGCTTGATCAAGGCGCTGTTGGCGTTTGGACCGGCATTGCTGTCGGGCTGACAGTCGCAGCAGGCCTGCTGACATTGCGTTTGGTGATGGCCCTGCAACGCATTCGCAATGGCGGCACCATTCTGTCCGGCTGACATCTGACAGCTGTCTGGCAAACGACTGTCTGGTAAACGGCTATCTGGCAGACAGTCATTGGAACCGCTATGCTGATTCCATGAATATCGAACAGCCTGCCGATAAATCAGCCATTGCCGGAACGCTTGT
>NYTO01000077.1 GCA_002683535.1 SAR116 cluster bacterium | reverse complement strand
TATCCTTCATCGCTCTGATTTCGCTGGTAATCTTTGACCATTGAAGCGATTCATCTCCGACAAGCGTGGTCAGGCCTTCCTGCTCGTCAATCAAAGCATCACGTTCATTCTTCAGGGCCATTTCTTCAAGCCGGCGCAATGCGCGCAAGCGCATATCAAGAATGGCGTTGGCCTGTGTTTCGGTCAGGTCAAAACGGTCCATCAGACGGTCACGCGGATGATCAGCCTCGCGGATAATGGTAATCACCTCATCAAGGTTCAGAAAGACCACAAGATAGCCTTCCAGCACCTCAAGCCGGGCCTCAATCTTGCCAAGGCGGAAATGCGACCGGCGCAGAAGAACGACCCGGCGATGCGCCAGCCACGCATTCAGTGCCTCGCGCAGATTCATCACGCCTGGACGGCCGTCGGCGTCCAGTACATTCAGGTTCAGCGGCACCCGTGTTTCCAGATCGGTCAGTCGGAACAGGCTTTCCATCACCACATCGGGTTCCAGCCGTCGTGATTTTGGCTCGAGGACGATTCGCAAATCCTCAGCCGATTCATCACGAATATCGGCAAGGAATGGCAGCTTCTTTGCCTGCAGCTTGTCAGCCATACGTTCAATCAGCCGCGATTTCTGCACCTGATAGGGAATTTCGCTGACCGCAATCTGCCAGCCGCCACCTTTTTCCTTTTCGACAGACCACCGCGCCCTCACCCGAAAGCCGCCGCGCCCTGTGCTATAGGCCTCGCGAATGGAATCAACCGGTTCAACCAGCACCCCGCCCGTCGGAAAATCCGGACCGCGCACATGCTGCATCAATGTATCGATCGACGCGTTGGGGTGCTTGATCAGATGCAGGGCAGCGTCAGCAAGTTCGTTTACATTATGCGGCGGAATTGATGTCGCCATACCAACGGCAATGCCCTGCGCCCCATTTGCCAGAAGATTGGGGAACCCGGCCGGCAACAGGCATGGCTCTTCAGACTCGCCATCATAGGTGGACCGGAAATCAACGGTGTCTTCGTCAATACCATCCAGCAGCAGCTGTGCGACCGTTGTCATTCGCGCTTCGGTATAGCGCATGGCCGCAGCGTTATCGCCATCGATATTGCCGAAATTGCCCTGCCCGTCGACAAGCCGGTAACGCATGGCGAATTCCTGCGCCAGACGCACCATCGCGTCATAAATGGCAGCATCACCATGCGGGTGGAATTTACCCATCACATCGCCAACAACGCGGGCAGATTTCTTGAATCCCTGATCAGGGTCGAGTCGCAACTGGCGCATCGCATACAGCAAGCGGCGATGCACCGGCTTTAGTCCGTCACGCACATCCGGCAGCGACCGCGAGGTAATTGTCGACAGCGCATAGGCAAGATAGCGCTCGCTCAGCGCTTCGGAAAATCCTGTACCGATAATCCGGCCATTTTCTTCAAGGGTTGTCTCGTCACTCATCGCACCTGCCCGACACACAAATCGTTGCGGTGGTTATACCTGTGCACCACCATATATGCCAGCCACCATGTCAGAAAGTCTGCGCCTTTGTGGCGGAATATCTGAATGGTAGGCCGCAAAAACGCGGCGTTCGAGAAAATGGCCGGTCAAGGTCAGCCCGGCATCAAAATCATGCAGGTTACACGTTACCCCGCCCAGAAAGCGTGGCAATGCCAGCATCCGGCCAGCAAAATCACCCGCCGCCCCTTCCGCAACTGCACGTCCGGTCTTCGGGCTGACATGAGCCAGGCGATCGCCAGCACCTGTGACGGCACAGCTTTCAAGGTCCAGCGAAAATCCGGCCGCCCGCAACAGCCCCAGTTCCCAACGGATATAGCCTTCAACCCAGCGGTTGTCAGAATCATCCATGCGGATCAGATCGAGCAGCGCCACTGTCGCGCCATACAATCCCGGCTGCGCGTCACGTTCCGGCAGCGCCCCGTCCATCAACGCACAGGCCGACGCAACCCCGGCAAGACGCAGCGGATCATCAAGAATCATCGCCGATACTGACTGGATCAACTCTACTTTCAGCTGCCCCAGCTGTTCCGGCAGNCGNGCGCGCCATTCGGCNCCTACCCGGTTTCCCGGTTGCAGCGTACCCCGCAAGCGCGAACCGGCGCCGCCCGGCACCAGACCNGCATGTCGTCCCTGATCGGCGGTCAGCACCGTGACGATGGCTGCGCTTTCACCATGCGGGCGCGCCGACAGGATCAACGCTTCCTCAGCCCATTCAGGCATCGTAATCCAGATCCCAGACCGAATAGCGCGCGGCATCATCCATCCAGTCTTTGCGTACCTTGACGTGACTGAACANATGGATACGGCGCTCCAGCGCTTCTTCCAGCTCAATCCGCGCAGATATACCGATCCGGCGGATCGTCTGTCCCTGCTTGCCAAGAATGATGCCNCGATGCCCCTCNCGCGCCACATAGATGCTCAGATGCACCGATGCGCTGCCATCATCCTGCTCTTCCCATTTTTCGGTTTCCACTGTCAGCTGGTAGGGCAGTTCCTGATGCAGATTCAAAAACAGTTTTTCACGCAAGATTTCGGCGGCCAGCAGACGCAGCGGCATGTCGGACAGATCATCGGGATCAAACAGGAACGGGCTTGGCGGCATCTTGTCTGCCAGCCAGACGCGCAGATCATCAATGCCNTTCCCGGTTTCTGCCGAGANCATNAATACACGTTCAAACTCATACAAGCTGGACAGCTCTTCTGTGCGCGACAACAGACGCTCGGGTGTTGCNAGATCAATCTTGTTCAGAACCAGAGATGCGCGGCGTCCGGANTCAGCCAGCTGATTGATGATATTGCGCGTGTCATCATCAATCTCGCGGCGCGCNCAATCATGCATCACAAGCACAACATCACCGTCATCGGCACCTTTCCACGCAGCCTGTACCATGGCCCGGTCAAGNCGGCGTTTCGGGCGAAAAATACCGGGGGTNTCGATAAAGATGATTTGCGACTCATCCTGCATGGCAATACCGCGCACCCGGCTGCGAGTTGTCTGCACCTTTGGTGTGACAATCGACACTTTTGTGCCCACCATAGCATTCATCAGCGTTGACTTGCCGGCATTGGGGGAACCGATCAGGGCAACAAAGCCGGCCCGTGTTGCCGNTCTNNCTGCCTGNAGTCCGGGTGTCTGCCCGCCACTATCTNTCATGTTGGTTATCTGTCATNTCGGTTACATCAGTCCTGTTCATTACTATCGGCATCATCCGCCATCATAACGGCAATCAGCCGCGACGCTGCTATTTGTTCGGCCTGTTTGCGNGAGGCACCAGAGGCCTGTTCCTCACCATAGCCATCAACCGATACAGCATANACCATCTGCGGCGTATGATCGGCACCACTGCGGGANACNAGCCTNTATTGCGGCAAGGCCATCCCCCGTTTCATCGCAAGTTCCTGAAGGCGCGACTTTGCGTCCTTGTCAGCCTGCGCCAANGCCCCAAGGTCCAGCGGCCAGTGTCCGGTAACAAACCGGCGCGCCNCCTNCAGCCCCGCATCAAGATACAGCGCCGCCAGCAGGCTTTCGACAACATCGGACAGCACCCCGTCGCTGGTGATGATGTCCATCCCGCTCTGGGCGCGGATCAGCGGTGCGATATCAAGATCACGCGCAACCGCGGCCAATGTGGATTGTCTGGCAGCTGCGTGCAGGCGTGTTGACAGCGCTCCCTCATCATCATCCGGACAGGCGCTGTGAAAATAATCAGCCAGTATCAGCCCCAGAACGCGGTCACCCAGAAATTCCAGCCGTTCATAGCTTGCGGTGCGTGGCAGGGCACTGGCATGCGTGATGGCGCGGCGCAACAGGCCCTGATCGGCAAAACTGTGGCCGAGCAGCGTTTCCAGCCTGTCAACTTCATCCGTGCGCAGCGCGGTGTTGGTCAATTGATGCCGTCCCCGATGCGGCTGTAGCGAATGGCAAAAGGCCACTTCCAGACTTCCCACAACCGCGCCGACCCGTTGTGACTGAAGAACAGGAACTGCGCCTTGCCAATCAGATTCTCTGCCGGCACCAGCCCCACACTTGGCGCACGGCTGTCATTCGACGCATCACGATTGTCACCCATCATGAAGTAATGGCCTTCAGGCACCGCCGTCGCCGGGAAATTGTCAAATCCGCCCCGGTCAGTGACCTCACGGATCCGGTGTGTGCCGCCATCCGGGAATGTTTCGTCAAAATCAACATAACGCATCACCCGCAAACCGTCAGAGGTGGTCCCCTCTCCTGTTGCGGAACGGATGGCAGGCTTGTCATTGATGTGCAGAATGCCCTTTTTCACCGAGATCATATCTCCGGGCAGGCCGACCAGCCGTTTGATAAAGGACACATCTTCATTGCCAGGCTGGCGAAACACGATGACATCACCGCGTTCAGGCTGGCTGGCCACGACCCGGCCTTCAAAGGGGATCAACCCAAGCGGGAAGGAATAGCGTGAATAGCCATAAGAATATTTTGAAACGAACAGATAATCACCAACACGCAAGGTCGGAATCATTGATCCGGACGGGATATTGAAGGGTTCAAACAACAGCGACCGAAACAGCAGTGCAAGAACACCCGCAACAAGGATGGTGCGTACCGGCTCCATCCAGCCGTCTTTCTTCTTTTTCTGATCGTCGCTCATCTGCTGTCGCCTGCTGCCTGATCCCGTGGCCCGTCGACGGACAGGACGACAAAAGCCATCGCATAAGGTGGCTCGTCGGTGAGGGACAAATTGATTACGGCGTTATAACCATCAGGTGTCAGCCGCTCAAGGGCCGTTTTGCACGCCCCTGCAAGGGTTACCTCTGGCGCACCGCGACCATTATTGGAAATATCCGCCTCACGCCAGCCGAGACCGGCAAGGCCAGCCCCGGAAAGCGCCTTGTAAATGGCTTCCTTGGCCGCAAAACGTTTGGCGAAATAGAGATTTCTGTCACCGCGACTGTCTGCTGCCTGCTGTTCAGCATCAGTAAAGATGCGTGCGATAAAACGGTCGCCAAACCGGTCGATCGACTTGGCGATACGACGGGAATCGACCATGTCGACACCAATACCGACGATCACCGGCCTTGCCCCACAGAACCGCAGCCCTTCATGTCGCGCTCCGCGCCTGTATCATCAGTCGGCGCATTTCGGCCAGCGCCGCCGGCATCCCGACAAACATCGACTCGCCCATCAGGAAATGGCCGATATTCAACTCACGCATCTGCGGGATCGCGCCGATTGCGCCAACCGTCTCATAGTCCAGCCCGTGTCCGGCATGGCATTCAATTCCCAGATCTTCGGCAAGGGCCGCTGCCTGCTGGATGCGCACCAGTTCAGCTGGCCTGCCTGCTTCATCCTCGCAATAGCGACCGACATGCAATTCAATGATGTCCGCGCCAACCGTTGCCGCGGCGCGAATTTCTTCAGGATTTGGTTCAATGAAAAGCGAAAGCCGTATACCTGCCTCCTTGATTGCAGCCAGATGCCAGATGAATTCATTCTCGCGTCCGGCCACCGCCAGACCGCCTTCGGTCGTCACCTCTTCGCGTCTCTCAGGCACAATACAGGCAGCATGCGGGCGCGTTTCCAGCGCAATCGCAACCATGTCCTCTGTTGCTGCCATTTCAAAGTTCAACGGGATGCTGAGAGCCGCTTTGATATCAGCGATATCGGCATCGCGGATATGCCGTCTGTCTTCGCGCAGATGTGCCGTGATACCATCAGCACCGGCCTGCTCGGCCAACAAGGCGGCCCGCACCGGGTCTGGATGNGCACCGCCGCGCGCATTGCGCACAGTCGCCACATGATCAATATTGACGCCGAGNCGCAGCTCTTCTGTTTCGCCCATCAATCGCCCTCTCCGAAGCTGGCCCCGTCTCGCCGGGNGGCCACNCCCTGNTCATCAACGGTGGNATGTGAATTCANAGGTGGATTGCTACGCCGGTCCCGTGCCGCAGCCANGCGANNTGANCTGTGTTTTCGCCAACCNCTGACCGCCCAGAAAACAGCCCCGAACGATGCAAACCAGGCGACACAGCCAAGAANNAGAGAGCCGACAACAAGCTGCTTGAACACTTCGCCGNTCAGCGCGACAGGTTCCGCCATGAAAAGCGANATAAATTCGGCAAGGTTGGTGTNNGCAAGGCTCGTCGGGCTNCCAAACAGCTCCAGCAGAAACGTACCAAGTGCGTANTCAAGATAGAAGAATATCGGCAGGGTCCANGGATTGCCGNCAATGGTGCCNAACAGACAGGCAAGCATGTTGCCGCGCGTCAGATAACTCAACACCAGCCCCACAAAAAGATGCAGTCCGATAAATGGCGAAAATGATACCGCTACACCCCAGGCAGCCCCGACCGCGATCGAGGTTGGTGACCCCGGCATCCTGCGCACCCGCTGGACAATATAGGAAAGCAGGCGTCCAAACCCCCGGTCCGGCCACACGACACTGCGAATCTGCTCGCTGGCAGAACGTGCTTTACGGCGTTGGAACATGAAGGGCTGTCTCGTTTCAGTGGAATTGGCAGTTATCCCGCGTTTAACGTTGAAATCTGCACCGATTTGTGACGGTCAGCGACTGTCAGCGCGCTCGACACTCTCTACATATTTATTCGCTGCCAGAACCGCAATGATTGCCCGCATATGCTCAACATCCTTGACCTCCAGATCAAGCTCAAACTTGAAAAAATCTGGCGTTCTGTCGGTCAGGTTTATGTTTGAAATATTGCCGCCCTGCTGCGAGATCACTGTCGCCAGCGAGGCCAGCGACCCCGGTTCATTCGACAGCACTGTTACCAGCCGGCCATTTACCATGCGCAACCCGTCGGATTCCCATGACACATCCAGCCACAATTCGGGCATATCGGTAAATTTGCTGAGCGTGCTGCAACCAACCTTATGTACCGTCACCCCCTTGCCCGTGGTGAAGATGCCGACAATCGCTTCTCCCGGCAGTGGATGACAGCACCGTGCGATGGTGACTGCAACACCGGCATCATCACCGCTGATTTTCAGCTGTGGGCGCCGGCCCCGGTTTTTCTGGCGACGTTCCTGATCGGCCTTCTCCTTGATGATGACATCAGGATGCATCTTTTCCAGTACGCGCAGCGGCGACAACCGGTCCTCGCCAACCAGCGCGAAAACCTCTTCCACACGGGTGACACCAAAAGCCGCCAGGGCACGTTCCAGAGAACGGCTGCGGAAGGGTTTTCCATGCTCGCGAAAAGACTTCTCGATCAGTGTCTTTCCAATACGGCTAAATTCTGTGACGCGCTGGGCGCGCTGAAAACGCCGGATGGCAGACTTGGCTCGTGCCGTCTGGACAAATCCTTCCCACTCGGCCTTCGGCTTGGCGTCAGGGGATGTCAAAATCTGGATTTGATCGCCATTTTCCAGCGCGGTAGCCAGCTGGCGTGTCTTGCCGTTGATCCGCACACCGGTGCATGTCTCACCGATCTTTGTATGGACGGCATAGGCAAAATCAACAGCGGTTGCACCGCGTGGCAACGAGATCAGATCACCACGCGGGGTGAAGCAGAAAACCTGGTCGCGATACAGGTCAAGCTTTGTATGCTCAAGGAATTCATCCGCACCAGCTTCTTCATCAAGAATACCAACAAGNTCCTGTATCCATTTGACAGATATGCTNTTTNTTCTGTNTCTTGATTCCTTNTAAACCCAATGCGCGGCCACACCATGCTCCGCAACCTCATGCATTTCGGGCGTNCGGATCTGCACTTCAATACGATGGTTTTGCGGCCCCANAACACCTGTATGAAGCGACTGGTANCCGTTGCGCTTTGGGGTNGAAANATAATCCTTGAAGCGGCCCATGACGGTTGGGTAATTCTGATGCAACTGGCCCAGNGCGGCATAGCAGTCAGACAAATTCGGCACCAGGACACGAAACGCCATGATGTCCGCCAGCTGATCCATGGTGACAGCCTTGTTCTGCATCTTGCGCCAGATCGAATACGCCGACTTCATACGGCCGCTGACGCTGCATTCAAGCCCGATCCTTGCCAATGTGTCTTCCAGTTCGACGGCAATGGTCGGGATGGTGATCTCGGCTTCGGTGGTCAGGAATTCAAGCCTGTTGATAATGCTCTGGCGCATCTCGCCATTCAGCACCGCAAAGGCATTATCCTCCAGTTCCTGCTGGATGCGCGTCAGGCCAATGCGCTCGGCAAGAGGGGCAAAGATATCCATCGTCTCACGCGCGATGCGTTGCTGCTTATCCGGTTTTTTGATGAAAGACAGCGTACGCATATTGTGGGTGCGGTCGGCCAGCTTGACCAGCAACACCCGCACATCCTCGCTCATCGCCATCAGAAGTTTGCGAAAGTTCTCGGCCTGCGCACTGCTTGGTGATGACTGGATTGCAATGCGGCTGAGCTTTGTCACCCCGTCAACCAGCGTCGGCACATCGCCGCCAAATTGCTGGTCAAGCGCAGACAGCGTTACGTCGCAATCCTCAACTGTGTCATGCAGCAATGCGGTAATGATGGTGTCTTCATCAAGCCGCATGTCGATCAGGATATTGGCAACCGCGACCGGGTGGGTGAAATAAGGCTCGCCCGAAGCCCGCATCTGGCCATCATGGGCATCACGGCCAAACGCAAACGCCTTGCGCAGACGATCTTCATCGATCGCGGAATTATATCCGCGCATCCGTTCTACAATGGGATCAGCTGTTCCGATCATCCCTACCACGGCTTTTGGCCTGCTGCCGGCAACGCGCCCCGGGATGGGGTGTGCTGCACTCTCGGGATTAATCTTCGCCTGTCATCTGGGACAGGTCAACATCCTCAAAACCGGGCTCGGGTTCGGCATCGCCAGTGCTGACATGCATTCCGGCCTCTTCGCCTTCTGCCTCGCTGTAATCGCCGATCATTTCAGAAAGATCGACATCAACTGCCGCGACATCAGCAGCCTGCTCTTCATGCTCTTCTTGCACAGACAGACGCTGCATCTTCTTGATCAGCCCGTCATTGAGGCCGTCCAGATCAACCGTCTCTGCCGCAATTTCACGAAGCGCGATGACAGGATTCTTGTCATTGTCGCGTTCCAGAGTTGGCAGATCGCCCTTCATGATACCGCGCGCGCGCTGCGATGCGGTCAGGACCAGATCGAATCGGTTGGGAATTTTCTCGATACAATCTTCGACAGTAACTCGTGCCATCAGTCATCTCCCGAAAGGCAATACAGACCGGCGTAACTGGGACTGTCACATGTGGGCCGCCCGCGCGCCACCGTCTGTTTATCTGAAAGAGCGCACGGTTTAGCCCAATTCAACAACTTAGGCAAGCCAAAGACACATGCCCGCTGTCAATCAGCGCGCCTGATATCCTGACCGGCAGGCATTGCCGCCATCATTGCCGCAATATCCATCTTCAAAACGGGATGACGCCACCCAGGTGCAACATCACGCAGCGGCAGCAATACAAATGCCCGTTCGTGCATGCGCGGATGCGGCAATGTCAGGTCAGAGCTGTCGCTTATCAACCCGTCAAAATCCAGCAAATCGATGTCGAGCACCCGCGCGGCATTCCGAACCGACCGGGTGCGGCCAAATTGCGCCTCGACATGATGAAGTGCGGCCAACACGTCTTCTGGCACAAGCGACGTCTGCGCAGCTATCACCGCATTGACATACCAGGGCTGGTCCGAAACTGGCACGGGCGCAGTTTCATACCAGTTCGACCTGCGGATATCCGAAAAGCCGGTTTCCGCCAGCATATCGATAGCCGCTGCACAGCCGTCTCTAACCGTGGCAAAACCGTCCGGCACAAGATTGCCGCCAATGCCCAGAAAAACAGGTCTCATCTTGCCTTTCACTCTCCCTCGATGATCAACAGGCCGCTCCCGAGTTCAGTCCCCGAAATACGACTGACATACGAGTGACGCGCGATCACACACCATTTGTATAGAAACCATTAATATCTTTACATTAAGCAGGGCAATGCTAGCGTAAAGGCAGAACACCGTTCAATAAAACAGATTAAGCTACGCACAATTATTGACTATGCACAAATTTGGCTACGCACAAATAGTGCCGGAGTTTTCATTGCAATCACTCTATTTTAAAGCAGGAATTTTATGGCATCGATAATACTTCAGGAAAAAACCGTCCTTTTCATTGACGGATCCAATTTTTATGCAGCAGCGCGCGCGCTTAACATGGATGTTGATTACGCACGAATGCGCGCTTACTTCGCGCAAGACACCAACTTGCTGCGTGCCTGCTATTATACCGCCCTGCCCGAGGATCAGGAATATTCACCGTTGCGGCCGCTGATCGACTGGCTGGACTATAACGGCTATTCGGTGATCAGCAAGCTGACCCGCGAATTCACCGACCCCGACACTGGCAAGCGGCGCGTCAAAGGCAATATGGACATGGAAATTGCACTCGATATGCTGCGCCTTGCACCGCATATCGATCACGCAATCCTGTTTTCGGGTGATGGCGATTTCTGCCGCCTTCTGGAAGATGTGCAGGGAACCGGTGTGCGCGTGACAGTGGTATCGACAACACGCACGTCACCGCCAATGGCAGCGGATTCACTGCGCCGGATGGCTGACAATTTTGTCGAAATGGAAAGCATCCGCGAACATATCGTTCGCCCGCC
>NYTO01000076.1 GCA_002683535.1 SAR116 cluster bacterium | reverse complement strand
CGCCTAGTCATTTACGGTTCAACTCATGCAATTTCATCTCAATGGCTTTCAACCGGGCGACCCGGATATTTCACCAGCCGCGACGCCCGCCCGGTCTGACGACATGCCCGAAATGGTTGATGTGCTGATAGTCGGCAGTGGACCGGCCGGCCTGACTTTGGCGGCGCAGCTGTCTGCATTTCCTGATATTGCCACACGGCTGGTTGAGGCCAAAGCCGGACCGATGCAAAAGGGCCAGGCTGACGGTGTGTCCTGCCGGTCCATGGAGATGTTTGAAGCGTTCGGGTTTGCCCACAAGGTCATGCGTGAAGCCTATTGGGTGAATGAGACAACGTTCTGGAAAAGTGATCAGGATGCGGCAGACCAGATTATCCGCACAGGCCGTATTCAGGATGTTGAAGACGGCTTATCGGAGATGCCGCATGTGATTTTGAACCAGGCGCGGGTGCATGACATGTATCTGGATGTAATGCAGCGTTCTGCGCATCGCCTGCAACCCGACTATAATCGCCGGCTGGACAGCCTGACAATCACCCCGGGTGACTCGCATCCCGTCACTGCCACATTGAGTCACAGAGGTGAGAATGGCAGCAGCGGTGATGTGACCGAAACCCGTGAAATCGTGAAAGCGCGCTACCTTGTCGGCTGTGATGGTGCGCGCAGTGCGGTTCGCGGTGCCATGGGGCTGGAACTGAAGGGTGATTCCGCTAACAAGGCGTGGGGCGTCATGGATGTTCTTGCCGTCACAGACTTTCCGGATATACGAAAAAAGACGCTCATACAGGCGGCTGGCAGTGGTGCCTTGCTGATTATCCCGCGTGAAGGCGGGTATATGGCGCGCATTTACGTAGAGATGGAGACACTTGGCGAGGGAGAGCGTGTCCGCAACCGCAATATCAGCCTTGAAGATCTGATTGCCTCGGCGCAGCAAATTTTTCGCCCCTACACATTCGAGGTAAAGGATACGATCTGGTGGTCAGTCTACGAGATCGGCCAGCGGTTGACGGACAGTTTCGATAATGCAGACGAAGATTCCGGTACCCCCCTGCCCTCGCTTTTCATTGCGGGTGACGCCTGTCATACCCACAGCCCGAAGGCCGGTCAGGGCATGAATGTATCGATGGGTGACAGCTTCAATCTGGGCTGGAAGCTGGCCGCCGTATTGCAGGGACGCTCAGGCGCTGATCTGCTGCGCAGCTATTCGGATGAGCGCGCTGCGGTGGCGCGTCAGCTCATCGCCTTTGACCAGGAATGGACAAAAATCCTCGCTGAACAATCGCGGGATGTTGGCAACACTCCAAAGTTTCAGGAATATTTTGTTCAGCATGGACGCTATACCGCAGGCCTGTCGGTGCGCTATGCGGAATCGATGCTGACCGGCCCATTCACATGGCAGCATCTGGCGACAGGCTTCGACATCGGTATGCGGTTTCATTCTGCGCCTGTCGTGCGGCTGGCCGATGCAAAGACCATGCAGCTTGGCCATAGCATTCGCGCTGATGGCAGATGGCGGCTGTTCCTGTTCGCGGATGACCATGATCCGTCTTCTGATGACAGCCGCTTGAAGCATTTGTGTGATTTTCTTGAAACCGACCCGTCATCGCCTGTCCTGGCGCACACCGCTGCGGGCGAAGATCAAGACGCGGTGATAGATATACGCGGTATTTTGCAGTGTGAATTTCTGGACATCAATCTTGGCGATCTGCCAGCCATCCTGCGCCCGTCAAAAGGCCAGTTCGGGCTGATCGACCAGGAAAAGGCGTTTTGCCCGGATTTAAAGAACGCGGCAGATATCTTTGACATGCGGGGCATTGATCGTAGCGCAGGGTGCATGGTGATTGTGCGGCCGGATCAATATGTGGCGCATATTCTGCCACTTGATGCCACTGCGGAATTGTCGACGTTTTTCCGCGGCTTTCTGCTGGACCGGCGGAACGCTGGCTGATCGTTTTCTGGTTAGCTGCCCTATGCCCTGTCCTATCTGCTGTCCTTATCTGTCATGAGTGTTTCTCAATCTTGTATCACCCTGGCTTTGTCATCGCGATACGCGTCCAGGGAAAACGCCAGAACGGCGCGTTCAACGGATCAATCCCGTCAGCCTCGCTAAACGCGCTGATGTCGATATCCACAAAACCGGCCGCGCGCAGGTCGCCCGGCAGGTCACTGTCAAACAGCGCCTTCATGAAGGGCTCGTTATTCCGCTTGCTATGGCCTTCCATGATAAACCGGTCAAAGGCGGTCGGCAGCAGCCAGAAATCCAGATGTACGGCAAGACCGCCGGGGCGCAAAACACGCCAGCTTTCAGCAAACATTTCACGCCTTGCCGTATCAGGCATTTCATGTAGCAGCATTGTCGATGTCACAAGATCGACTGAACCATCAGCGCATCCGGTATGGCGTGCATCAGCCTGCCTGAAAACCATATTGTCGCGGCCATCACGGGCAGCCTCGCTTGCCGCTACGCGCAAACATGGCGCTGCCAGATCAACGCCTGTGATGTGGCTGTCCGGTGATGCTGTCCAGAATGGCCGGGTGGATTTGCCAAAACCGCACCCCATGTCAAGAATGTCAAGCGCCCCGGTGGTCAACCGTTCATCGCCAAGTACAGAGTCGGTGAAACGGTCATGCAAATCACGGTGAGATTTGTTCAGAAGCGGTGTGGTTGTGCGGGCACCGCGTTCATAGATCAAACCTGACACCGGTTCGGACCAGACACCGCCAGGATGCTGNTGAATATCAACGGCGGTGTAATAGGCAGGCTGTTCAAATTGATCGTCAAGCTGCAATGCCTCAGATGTCAGCGGATCAGCAAGCTCGTCCATCAANGTGTCCTGGCGTTCACGGTGATAGGGAGCCAGCCCATAGCTGCCACTATATTTCATCTTCTGGAGATGACGTTCAAACCAAGCGAAAAGACGGTAGTCGGTGCTGGTTTCCATATGCGAGGCTATGGTGTCGACGTCACCTTTTGCATGACGGTCCTTGCCACCATCATTGTCCCGAGATGCAGTTGCAAACTGGTCTTTCAGCGCCGGATACATAGTCGTGGTCCATTGCTTTTTGACAGCAAGCAGAAAATCCTGACCAGCTACAAAATCCTGTT
The DNA here is from genome assembly GCA_002683535.1 of SAR116 cluster bacterium. Taxonomy (GTDB): domain Bacteria; phylum Pseudomonadota; class Alphaproteobacteria; order Puniceispirillales; family Puniceispirillaceae; genus UBA8309. Next base: position 4,546 of record NYTO01000076.1, on the reverse strand, counting down.
CTCTCATAACAAAAGCCCTTCATTAAACAAGATGTCTAGACAAAGCGTTGCAGAATGTCATCGCCTGCCGGCACCGAAGCCTGTTTGCCCTTCAGGGTGGCCATCAGCCCGCTGACAAACCGTTCCAGATCGGGTTGCATGGCGGCGCGCTCGGCATCATCAGGNGCATNNTCCAATGCACCATCCGACAGATGCCCTGATGCCTGAAGCATGCCTTCCAGCCGGTGCAACCGCGCGCGTGTCACCCATAATTCTGTTGCCAGCGCCATGCTGAAAGCCATCAGCCTGTCATTTTCCGGCGCGCTGAGGAATTGCTGTTCATGTTCGCTATCATTCATACCCTGATCCTGCTGCTGTCGGTCACCACTACAGGCTAGGTATTTACGACGCGATGGTCAAACCTGTGCCGCCAGTATAAAGCGCACCAGTTGCGTGAAGAGGATAAGATCGCTGGCAGTGTGATGAAAAGGGGCACTATATGGCGCTGCTGCATTGACGGCATGCCCGGCAAGCTGACACGATACAGTGTTCCAGCACCCTGGCGGTGTTTCCGTTTCCCATTCAAGTTCAATCCGGGGTTTGATTATGGATGATGAACAGCAACAGGCAGAGTTTCTGGCTGCCCTTGTCGCACTGACCGAGAAATATAGCGCCTACNGCACGCCAAAAGTATATAGCGATGGCGATATTATTATCCGGCTTGATCCGGCGATGAAGAAAAAGCTGCAACGGGGCAATGCCATTGCCGACACGTTCAGCCGCATGATGAAGGATGATATGAAACCATCCGGTCGCAAAGGCTGGATCGAATAAAAAAAACCCCCACCGGCCAGGCCGGCAGGGGTATTCGTCATGCGATCGAAATGGGCGATGACGAATCAGGTTAAACAGAGAGAGGAATAAAACATGATCAACTTCGTCAGTTATGGTAACGGCGATTTTATGATTATGTTTAGGGCAGAACCGAAATAGCTGACAGACAGGCTAAACGAGCCAGCCTGCGCCTTTCATCAGCGCAAGCCATCCATACCACTCTGTCCGTTGAAGTTTCTGCCTGATCAGAAGCCCAAATACGCGCGGATCACGCCTTATGGCGGTCAGCAAGAATTTTGATGGCATCATCCAGCTGCATGTCACTGTCAGCAAGAAGCACCAGGATGTGATNGATCAGATCGGCAGCTTCATTGGCAATTTCTGCGGGATCATCCTTCATCCGNGCCAGCGCNAGTTCAACGCCCTCTTCGCCAACCTTCTGCGCGATGCGCGCCTTGCCAGCATCAAACAGTGATGTCGTATAGCTGCCTTCCGGCATTTCGGTCCGGCGGTCCCGAACCAGCTTGTCCAGCACAGCAAGGAACCCGGCACCTTGCGGCNGGCTGTCACCAAAACAGGTGCGTGCGCCAGTATGACAGGCCGGTCCGACAGGCCGCACACGCACAAGCAGCGTGTCGCCGTCACAATCCANCGCACCATCNATGAATACCAGCTTGTTGCCAGAACTCTCGCCCTTGCATCCAGAGCCGGTCCTTTGACCGGCTGTAGAAGGTGACATTGCCGCTTTCCAGCGTCGCTGNCAGCGCGTCACGGTTCATGTATCCAAGCATCAGGACCTGGCCATCATCGGCATTCTGGATGACTGCCGGCACCAGCCCATCACCCTTTTGCCAGTCAATGCGATCAGCCATGTCATTTGTCAGCGGCANCGGGCCGCGATCAGGCGTATCAGCCATTGTCATATCCTCACTTCGATATTGCGGTCTTTCAGATACTGCTTCAGATCTGGCACAGGTATCTGGCCGCTGTGAAAGACCGAGGCCGCAAGGCCACCATCGATCCCGGTTTTTTCAAACAGGTCTGCGAAATGCGCGTAGTCGCCTGCCCCGCCCGAAGCAATGACCGGCACTGAAACTGCCGCGCGAACAAGCGCCAGTTGCTGCAGATCATAGCCGCGCTTTACACCGTCATTATTCATNCAGTTCAGGACAATTTCACCAGCCCCGCGGGCCGCCGCCTCACGCGCCCATTCAACTGTATCGCGTTTTGAGGAAATGGTTTTGGTTTCATCNCCAGTATACTGATAAACAACATATTTATTGTTACCNCTACCATCAANTTCACACCGGCTGTCGATGCCAACAACTACNCATTGTGTTCCAAAGGCATNCGCNAGTGTGGTGATGAATTCAGGATTTTCCAGGGCNGGCGAATTGACCGATATCTTGTCCGCCCCGTCATTCAGGATTGCTCTGGCGTCCTCGACAGTGCGAATGCCGCCTGCCACGCAAAACGNAATATTGATCCGCCGCGCCACCTTGTTGACCCAGCTCTTGTCGACAACGCGCCCGTCACTGCTGGCGGTAATGTCATAGAATACAAGCTCGTCCACACCCTCATCCGCATAGCGCTGCGACAATTCCAGAATATCACCCATGTCACGGTGATTGCGAAACTGGACCCCTTTGACAACGCGCCCGTCACGCACATCAAGGCAGGCAATTATTCTTTTGGTCAGCATGGCTGTCTCTCTCCCAATGCCAGTGCTTGCTGCAGGTCAATCGCCCCTTCATAGATAGCTTTTCCGATGATCACCCCGTCNGTGCCAAGCCCCTCCAGATCGGAAATGCCGCTAACACCACCAGATGCCTGNAGCTGGATCGAGGGAAAGCGCGCCTTCACATCTGCGTAGAGCGAACGGTTGGGACCTGTCATGGTGCCATCACGGTCGATATCGGTGCACAGCACATGGGTCAAACCGGCATCAGCAAATCCGTCAATGAAAGTATCAAGACCAAGATCACTTGCTTCCTGCCACCCGGATACGGCAATCATAAATCTGCCGTTGCGACGGACAACATCTGCAGCAAGACAGACAGTCTCACTGCCAAAATCGNTGATCATGGCAGCCACTGCATCATGATCACGCACAGCAAGCGAGCCAATCACAATCCGGCTGGCCCCNGCGGCCAGCAACGCCTCGACATCATCACGGCTGCGAATACCGCCCCCTGTCTGCACTTTCAAACCTGACCCGGCGATAATATCGGCAATCACATCGGTCTGCCGGTTTGCCGGGTCCTTTGCNCCATCAAGATCAACCAGATGCANCCAGTNTGCACCCGCATCAGCATAGGATCTGGCGACCGCCACCGGGTCNGTGCCATAGGTGGTCTGTTGCGCAAAGTCGCCCTTGTGAAGGCGGACAACTGCGCCGCCGATCAGATCAATTGCCGGATAGATAATCATGTGAGCAAGCCGATCCTTTCCTGGAGATCGATGAAATTCTGAAGAATGCGGGCGCCGACAGGGCCGGACCGTTCGGGATGGAACTGCGCGCCCATAAAATTGCCATGCGAGACCATAGCCGTGAAATCGATGCCATAACTGCAACTGGCCACAGTGGCCGCGGTAACCGGGGCGGCAAAACTGTGAACGAAATAGACATGTGCCCCGGGTTCAATTCCCTGAAGCAATGGATGGTCAGCGCCGCCTGGCGTGGGCTGCAGCCTGTTCCACCCCATATGCGGCACAGTCAGACCGCTTGATGGATCAAATGTGGTGACACGCCCCGGGATAACGCCCAGCAGAGGTGTTGCGCCCTCCTCTGACTCGTCAAACAGCAATTGCATGCCAAGGCAGATGCCCAGCACGGGTTGTTTCAATGCGCGAATGCACTCAATCAGACCCGCCTCACGCAATCTGTCCATCGCCACTGGGGCAGCGCCAACACCCGGCAGGATCACCTTGTCAGCTGCCGTGATGACTTCGGGGTCCGCCGTCAGGGTTCCGGTCGCGCCGCATCGTTCAAGCGCAAAGGTGACCGAGGCAATATTTGCACCGCCACTATCGATAATCGCAATCATCAACGGCTCTCCTACAACATACCCTTGGTGCTGGGCAATTCTGCCCCGTCAAGACGGATGGCCTGACGAAGCGCCCGCGCGAACCCCTTGAAACAGGCTTCAACCATGTGATGGGCGTTCTCGCCTGTTACCTCGATATGCAGATTTGCCTGCATGTTTTCGGCAAGTGAGCGAAAAATATGCTCAATCATGTCTGTTGGCAGATCACCGACATGCTCGCTCGGAAAGTCGGCCTTGAAATCAAGGTAATATCGCCCGCTGAGATCAAGTGCGACGGTAACCAGCGCTTCATCCATGGGCAGGCAGAACCCGTATCGTCCAATCCCCCGCTTGTCACCAAGCGCTTCACGCAAGGCTGTGCCAAGGGCAATTGCACAATCCTCAATGGTGTGGTGAGGATCGATATGCAGATCACCATCGCATTCAAGCGACAAGGCAAAGCCGGCATGTTTGGCGATCTGGTCCAGCATGTGATCATAAAAGCCAACCCCGGTATTGATGGAAACAGGGCCCTTGCGATCCAGATTGACCGACACGGCAATGGCTGTTTCGCTGGTTTTGCGTACCTTGGATGCCGTACGCTCTGCGCGTGGCTGTTCTCCATCCTCATCGCGCAGGAAAGCCAGCAGGCGCGCCATTTCATCCGCACTGCCGATCGAAATGCGGATGCAATTGCCAAGCCCCGG
>NYTO01000075.1 GCA_002683535.1 SAR116 cluster bacterium | reverse complement strand
ACAGTGGGGTGGGGAATCCAGTTCCAGAACCCGGCCTTTCTCGTGGTCATGATGGTGTTGATTGGTCTGTTTGCGTTCAGTCTGCTCGACAGGATACATATCCCGGTGCCAGCTTTTGCACAGCGGTTTGGCGGCGGCGGCGGTTATTTTCAGGATTTTCTTGCCGGGATGCTGGCAACCGTGCTGGCCACACCCTGTTCGGCACCTTTCGTGGGTACAGCAGTGGCGGCTGCACTGTCTGGTGGAATGGTGGCACATTTCGTCATCTTTGCTGCCATGGCAGCCGGCCTTGCCGCGCCGTGGTTGCTGGTGGCAGCTTTTCCGNCAGCGGTCGNATTGNTGCCGCGTCCGGGGCGCTGGATGATCTGGATGAAGCNNGTNTTGGCGCTGCTNCTGTTNGGCACAGTNCTGTGGCTGGCAACTNTGCTGGCNGGGGTGCTGGTTCCATCCACCAGTCAGCAGGATCATGACGGGTCCGGTCTTNCCTGGCAGATGTGGAGTCCGGCCANGCTGCAGGATGNGCGCGCGGCGGGTATACCGGTGTTTGTGGATGTTACAGCGGACTGGTGTATNACCTGCAAAGCCAACAAGGCGCTGGTCCTTGACCGTGATCCAGTGGCCGGCCTGCTGAACGATGCGGCTGCGCGTGGCGATATTGTCCTGTTGCAGGCGGACTGGACGCGNCCAGACAAGGATATAGCGGCATTTCTGGCCTNGCACGGGCGGTTTGGTATTCCGTTCAACATCATCTATTCGGACANTGTGCCGACCGGGCAGGTGCTGTCCGAACTTTTGCAAACAAGCAATGTGATGGCGGCACTTGAAACTGCCGGAATATCGTCCAAATAGAGATNATGTGCNGGCATATGTCGGCGACTTTCTCCGAANCAGAATCAGGACATTTCACCATGACCATTGCAGCCGGTCAGGCTATCCCGCAGGCCAGTTTCCAGATCAAGACTGAAGACGGTATTGCAACACATGACAGCCTTGAATATTTCGCCGCAGGCCGCACTGTCCTGTTTTCCGTCCCCGGGGCATTCACCCCCACTTGTTCGGCCAAGCATCTGCCAACCTTTATCGAGCATTACGACGCCTTGAAGGCTGCCGGTGTTGACCGGATTGCCTGTCTGGCGGTGAATGATGCGTATGTGATGGAAGTCTGGGGTGACCAGAACGACACGAATGGCAAGATTGATATGCTGGCCGACCCGCATGGCGAACTGGCCGCGGCGCTNGGCCTGCTGGTCAATATGGGNCCCGTTCTGGGTAACNGGGCCACCCGTTGTGCCATCATTGTCGATGATGGAACAGTCACGAAGGTGCTGATGGAANAGGTTGGTGTTTTTGAAGTATCAAGCGCCACGCATGTGCTAACGCAGCTCTAGCCATCACCCNTTGNCGGCAAGCGCCGTNGCTGCGGCGCGNGCAAGCTGGTCACAGCGTTCGTTCAGATCATTGCCGGCATGTCCCTTGACCCAGTGCCAGGAAATGTCGTGTGCGCCCAGTGCGGCATCCAGTTCCTGCCAAAGGTCCTGGTTCTGCACCGGCTTCTTTGCAGCCGTGCGCCAGCCATTCGCTTTCCAGCGNGGCATCCATTCGGTGACGCCCTTCATCACATAGGTGCTGTCTGTAAAGAGATCGACCGCCATGGGCCGCTTNAGGGCCAGCAACCCTTNGATGGCAGCCTGCAGTTCCATCCGGTTGTTGGTTGAATCGGGNGCAGAACCNCTCAACTCGCGTTCTTCATCACGCCATTGCAGAATGGCAGCCCATCCGCCGGGGCCGGGGTTTTGNAGACACGACCCGTCAGTATACAGCGTTACGCGTTCGCTCATTCATCGCTCCTTACAGGCCGATGCCATAGGCGGCGGTGCCAGATACCGATTGGTNGAAGCGCAGGATTTGCCAATATTCCATCGGATCTTTCGGGCTGACAAGTGCGCCTTCGGGCGTGTGTATCCAGTCATAGAGGCGGGTCAGAAAGAACCGCATGGCAGATCCGGCCGCCAATGTCGGAATGGCGGCAATTTCCGCATCTGACATTGGACGGACAGCGTTGTAGCCGCGCAGCATCGCCCGTGATTTGGTCAGGTTGAAGCTGCCATCTGCCTCAAAGCACCAACTGTTCAGGCAGATGCCCAGATCATAGGCAAAGATATCNTTGCAGGCGAAATAGAAGTCGATAACGCCAGTCAGATTATCGCCCATGAAGTGCACGTTGTTCGGAAACAGATCGGCGTGAATGACACCTTCCGGCAAATCATCGGGCCAATTGGCAAGAATGGAATCAAGCCGCTGATGGATAGTGTCTGTCATGCCGGGTCGCAGCGTTTCGGCATCATCACCGATTGACGCCAGAAGTGGACGCCAGCCNGACGGCCCCAGCGCATTTTTCCGTCGTCTTGTGACCGGTGCCGCATTGATATGAATGGTCGCCAGCGTCTTGCCCAGCGCGGCGCATTTTTCGCGATTGGGATAGCGTGACCAGCTGCCCTCAAGAAATGAAAAGACGGCACAGGGACGGCCGGCAAGCTGTTGCAGGATGCTGCCATCACGCGCGGGCACCGGCAGCGGGCAGGCCATTCCAGATCCTGCCAGAACCTCCATCACCTCGATGAAGAATGGCAAGTCCTTCGGGTCGACACGCTTTTCATAGAGCGTCAGGATGTAATTGGCCCGGTCAGTCCGCAGCAGAAAATTCGAATTCTCCACACCTTCGGCAATGCCGGTTACGCTGAGCAGGGTGCCAAGGTCGTAGGCCAACAGAAATTCGGCAAGCGCGGTGTCATCGACGTGGGTATAAACGGCCATGGGACAATTCGCTTCAGGCAGGACGGGTCAGAATTGGTGGCAGCTTGAAGATCACATTTTCCTCAACAAGTGCATTCTCGTCCAGCACCAGATCATAGCGCGACTTCATGGCATCGATGATCTCATGAACAAGGTTTTCTGGCGCCGAGGCACCGGCAGACAGGCCAATATGCGTGGCCGCATCAATCTCGTCCCAGTCGATGCCCGACTGGTCAGCCACCAGGCGACCGGCGGCGGTGCCAGCTGTCAGCGCCACCTCTACAAGTCGTTTCGAATTGGATGAGTTTTCTGCCCCGACGACAATCATCAGGTCACAGTCCTCGGCGATCGCCTTGACAGCGTTCTGCCGGTTGGTCGTTGCATAGCAGATATCCTCGCCGCGCGGACCGGTGATTTCGGGAAAGCGGAACTGCAGGATCGAAATGATCTCGGCCGTGTCATCTACTGACAATGTGGTTTGTGTGGCAAAGGCCAGTTCTGCATCTTCCGGCGGGGAAACGTTGCGGGCATCGTCGGCTGTTTCGATCAATGTGATCTCGTCAGCTGCGACTTGTCCCATTGTGCCTTCCACTTCGGGATGGCCAGCATGGCCAATCAGCAACACATGCCGCCTGTATTTCGCATGTCGCCGCGTTTCCACATGAACCTTGGTGACCAGCGGGCAGGTGGCATCCACCGCAATCATATTGCGCCGGTCCGCCTCTTCAACAACGGCGCGGGCAACCCCGTGCGCAGAGAATACAACCGGTGCCTCTTCGGGAACTTCATCAAGTTCTTCAACGAAAACCGCACCCATACCGGCCAGCCTGTCGACGACTGTACGGTTGTGAACGATTTCGTGGCGCACATAGACCGGCGCACCAAATTTCTCCAGTGCGACCTCGACGATGCGCACCGCACGATCGACGCCGGCACAAAAGCCGCGCGGCGCGGCCAGGTGCAGGTATTTGCGTTGCTTTGCCATGCAGTTGTTCTTGCTTGATTACGTCGCACAGGTCAATTGCTGTTGTTCGAAAAAAGAGCTAGGATGCGCGCAACTTTTGACGGGTGAAAGCACTCATGAAGACTCCTGTTTCAACTTTGGGCCCATCGGCGGCACTGCTCGCGGGGCTGGTCCTTGCGGGCTGCGCCAACAAGGCCGACCGTGTTCCCTGCCCTCCGATTACGGCGCCAGTGGACACAATCAGCGCCTTTCAGACTACAGATGAAGCTGGTGCCCTGATTGATATGCGCTTCAATGGCGTATCGGCTGCATGCGAGGTGGTTGGCTCTGGCGATATCCGGATGGATGTTGCCATCGGCATGAAGCTGAAACGCGTCGATGGTGAGGCTGTGGATGACGTTGTCAGCATCACAGTCGGCACGGCTGTTGTCGATGCCGATAATGCGGTGGTTGCAAATGACCGGATTGTCTATCGCGCGGGCATAGCGAAAGAAGATGGACTGAAATATCCGGTGATTGACTACCGGGTCACGGTGAATTCTGATCACCGGCTGGTGATAAGTTTATTGCCGGCCCCGTGACCGGAACCGGCAATTGATATCATAGCAAAGATTGGGTGCCAAAAATGGGCTGAGGCTGGCCAGTCCTGACTAGTTCAGCTTTTCAATTTCAGCGGCAGCTTCGTCTATCAGCCCCATTCCGGCCTTGTCGTCCAGCTTTGAGGTGATGATCTCGGCGGCTGAGGCAATTGCCAGGCTGGCTGCCTTTTCACGCAGGTCTGAAATCATCGCCGCTTCGGCAGCCTTGATCTTGGCTGTCGCTTGTTGCTCGCGCCGCTTGATTGCTTCCTCGGCTGCCTTTTCTGCATTCTCCCGAATCCGCTCGGCTGTTGCCTCGGCCGTTTTCAGGATTGTCTTGGCTTCATCGGCAGCTTCGCGGTGAAGGCGCTGGAACTGGTGCAGCTCGTCAAGAGCCTCTTCACGCAACGCACGCGCCTCGTCAAGTTCGGTACGAATCTTTTCGGAACGCGCATCCAGCATTGCTGACAATGCACTGCCTGCCTTGCGCCAGACAAGGGCGACAAAGGCGGCAAAGCCGACAGCGACCCAGACGGATTCCATCACGATGCCTTCCATTATCCGGCTCCCTGTGCGGCGGCGCTCTTGACGGCCTTTTCGGCCTGCGCCTTGGTGGCCTTCACGCCTGCCAGCTGCTGTGCAGCATCAATGGCGGCCTCGGCAGCAACAGCAACAATATTGCTTTCTGCTTCACTGCGTGCGGCAGCCAGCTTGGTTTCGGCAGCGGCAATCTTGGTCGCCATCTTCTTGGCGGCCTTTGCCCCTTCCTTGTCAGCCTTTGCGGCGGCGTCTGCTGCAGCATTACGGGCAAACTCGGCTGCTTCATTACGGGCCGCATCAAGGCTGGCTTCGTAATCAGCGCGGGTTTGTGCGGCTTCACTGCTGGCCTCGCGTGCGCGGGTCAGGTCATCGTCAAGCCGGGTACGCCGTTCTTCCAGTACCGAACCGATACGCGGGGTCACGATGCGTGCCATAAAGATGTAGCCAATACCGAAAATCACCACCAGCCAGAAAAGCTGTGATGGCCATGTTTCGATCTTCAACTGCGGTAACCCGGCCTCGCCGCTTGCGGCCATAGCCGTTGAAGCGGTCGCCAGAACCGCGATGCCTGCAGCTGTTGCGGACACCGTTCTGTTCACTCTGGTCATGCCAGTCTCCTTTGTCCGACTGTCTGCGCCGGGCAATCCCGGCGCAGGTAATCACGTTCGGATACGGGACAGTCGGCTTACAGCGCGAACAGAAGCAGCAGCGCAACAACCAGTGCGAACAGCGCAATTGCTTCGGTCAGGGCAAAGCCCAGAATGCCGATGCCAAACACTTCACCGCGAGCAGCCGGGTTGCGGGCAATCGAAGTTACCAGAGCAGAGAAGATGTTGCCGATGCCAACGCCGACGCCTGCGAGGGCGATAACAGCCAGGCCGGCACCAATCATTTTTGCAGCTTCTACTTCCATTTTCCTAGTCCTTCCGTTGATTTTAAATCTAGTTTTCGTTGGTTGGTCATCCGCTGTTCCAAAACGTCAGCGGTAAACGTTACGCCGCAAGGCACCTGCGATCAGTGCAGGTGCAACGCGTCATTCAGATACATGCATGTCAGGATGGTAAACACATAGGCCTGCAGTGCCGCCACCAGAACCTCGAGACCGGTAAGACCGACCAGCGCAAGGAATGGCAGGACAGAACCAGTCATGGCAAGGCCACCNGCNCCNGAAATCATCACNGCNAGACCNGCNAANACTTTCANCATGGTNTGNCCNGCCANCATNTTGGCGAANAGTCGAACCGACAGGCTGACCGGACGCACGAAATAGGAGATCACCTCAATGATGATCAGGAACGGGATCAGCACCTTCGGCGCACCTTGCGGCACAAAGAAGCTGAAGAAATGCAGACCATGCTTGAACAGGCCGATCAGCGTAACACCGACAAAAACAAAAGCCGCCATCGCAAAGGTCACNATAATCTGCGAGGTGAAGGTGTATGAATANGGGATCAGTCCCAGCATGTTGCCGAACAGCAGGAATACAAACAGCGTGAAGACGAATGGGAAATAGGCGCGGCCATCATTTCCGACATTGCTGCGCACCATATCNGCCACNAATTCATACATCATCTCGGCAGCGCCCTGCATGCGCCCCGGNACCATCTCGCGTTTGCCCATGGCGCTGGCAAGAAACACGCCGCCAACAACCATCGCCAACAGCATGAACAGGCTGGAATTGGTGAAGGAGATATCGTAGCCACCGGCACTAAGCTCGATGATCGACNTGATCTCGAATTGTTCGACCGGCGAATGCATACCCTGAGAAGCCATGCCTGGATCGTCCCTTCCTAATCGTCCTTACCCGTTTTTCCAGCATCCTGCCGGTGTTNTTCAAAATACCCTGNAGCGAGACCGCGTCCTGACACGATGCGCCACACATTCAGCATGCCGGCCGCNGCCCCGAGGAAAAACATCATCACCAGAAAAAGTGGCGATGTCTCCAGCCAGCGATCCAGCACCCAACCGATGAAAGATCCAACCAGCACACCGGCAACCAGTTCAGTTGCCACNCGCCCNAGGATGGCACCCATTCCGGCGGGAAGTCCGTTATGCCGCGGCGCGTCTTCTGCTTTCTTTGCGCCCTCGATCTGACTGATCCGCCGTTCAATATCCTTCAGGCGGTCTGAACTGCGCTGAGGTTTCGGATCGTTCATGAGGTCGCTTTCAGCCGGGGATTCGGATGGTACCGGATGTCCCGATCTGCCAGAAATGACGGAGTGCCGCTGCTGTCCCGTAATGGTTGCCGTTCACCTGATTGAGCCGTGTTGTCGCACCAAGAATGCAGATGCCACAACCCTGCCGAAATCGCCGACAAAATAGGGGTTTGGCTCGGCCATTGTCAAGCTTTCAATCAGGCCTGCTTTTCCCAGCAAATACGGTGATTTGCGGACGCATATTTTAAAGGCGTGCAGGGCACAGCGCGCAGTCAGGCAACGGCGGCGTCACGGATTCGCTCGGCAGTCTGCAAATCGACCGAAACAAGTTTCGAAATACCGCGCTGTTCCATGGTCACGCCGAACAGGCGGTCCATGCGCGCCATNGTCATCCGGTGGTGCGTGATAACCATGAACCGGGTGTCAGTCTTGCCAGCTATATCGCGCAGCAGATCGCANAAGCGCGCCACATTNGTATCATCCAGCGGTGCATCCACCTCATCCAGCACGCAGATGGGTGCCGGATTGGTCAGAAATACAGCAAAGATGATCGCAAGCGCCGTCAATGCCTGNTCACCCCCCGACAGNAAGGACAGAGATTGCAGGCGTTTCCCCGGAGGTTGCGCCAGAATTTCAAGCCCGGCTTCCAGCGGATCGGCGGATTCGGTCAGCTGCAATTCAGCAGTGCCACCACCAAACAGGACTTTGAACAGGTCCTTGAAGTGGTTGTTCACTGCGGCAAAGCTGTTCAGCAATTGTTCACGCCCCTGCCGGTTCAGCCGTGAAATGGCCGAGCGCAGCTTGTCGATCGCGGCAACAAGGTCTTCCTGCTCGGCTTCAATGGATTCGATTCGCGCAGCGACCTCTTCCATTTCGGTTTCGGCCCGCAGGTTCACCGGCCCNATTGTGTCACGCTCGCGGATCAGGCGNTGGACGCGTTCTTCAAGTACGGTAATCTCTGGCAGACCCGCGGCATCTTCAATGTCGGCGATNTCGGCCAGCCCATCAGGTGTGCAGTCAAGCTTGTCACTGATCTGCTCTTGAATGACGCGGCGGGTTTCGGTGGCGAAATCGCGTGCGCCCTCAGCGCGGACAAGCTGTTCGCGGCTTGCCGCCAGCGTGGCATCGGCCTCACGTTGGGCCGTTTCGGCGGTGGCAAGTTCCGTCTCGGCGCGGCGCAGATCATCTGCGGCCTGCTGGCGCACAGTTTCGGCGGCCTGCAAGGTATCGGCCAGCGCGTCACGCTGTTTTGCCAGCGCATCTGGCATGGCTGACAGGCGTTCGATCTCGGCTTCACCTTCGGCCAGACGCGTTTTCATTTCACCAACACGGTTTTCCGCCCCGGCAAGCCGCTTCTGCCACGCTTCGGTTTCGGTTGCGGCCGAGGCCAGCCGTTCGCTGGACACACGCACAGCTTCGGCAAAACGCGATTCGGCCTGCATGGCCTCTGCCACACGCGTGCGCACCGCATCTGCTGCCTGACGTGCTTCGGCTTCGCTCTTTTGCAAGGCAGCATCATCGCCAAGCGCGGCAGCCTCTGCCTCGGCGCTCACAAGATCATCGCCAAGGGTTACGGCGGTTGTACGCAGTTCATCGGCGCGCTCTTCGGCCGCAGACAAGCGCAGCTTGGTGCTTTCTTCAGCCCGCCGCGCCGTCGCAAGTGCCGAAGTGCTCTCGGCTGCGTCTGCACGTGCGCCGGTCTGGGCGGCGCGTGCTTCTGCCAGCGCCTCATCAACTGTGCTTGCAAGGCCAGCAAGACGGTTTTGTTCAATGGCGGCTTCTGCGAGTTCGGCCTCCAGCGTTTCAAGACGTTGGCGCTGGCGGATACGCTCGGCGCCGCTGTCTTGTGCGCCGGCACGTCTTACGAACCCGTCCCAGCGCCACAATCCGCCTTGCGGCGTGGTGACAGACTGACCGGGACGCAGTGAGTCCTGCAGAAATTGCGCTTCGCTGGATGAGTCAACAACACCAATGCCGGCAAGAGTGGATGCCAGTTCTGGCGCACCGATCACCGAATCGGCCAGCGGGCGGGTGCCCTCGGGTGGCACAAGATCATGCGGGGCAGCAGCACTGCGCCAATAGCTGACCTCGCCTGAACCAGCCGGCGATGACAACTCTTCGGCAAGGCATGCCGTCAGCGCCTGTTCCATGCCGTCAGCGACAGTCAGGCTGTCGGCAATCGGTACATCCCCACTGCCATCACCCGCAGCAAGCAAATATCCCAGCGCATCAATCTCGGCTTGCAGACGTGTCGTTCTGGTGTCGGATTCGCGGTAAATTGTGGCCGCGCTTTCGGCTGCATTCTGCGCGTCTGCCAGCCCAGCTTCTGTCTGTGTGAGGCGCGCGACATCGGTTGTATTGCCGGTTTCGGCTGCCTCCAGCTCTGACTGTGCGGATGCGGCGGCCTGTTGCAGTTCTGCCAGTGAGATCGCATCAAGGGCGGCCTTGGCTGCATCCTGCCGGGACCGCAGATCAGCGATACGGCCTGACAAGGCAGCCCGTGTTGATTCGGCGGCGCGGACCCGGCCAGCCGCATCGGCAAGGGCAGAATCGGCAATGTCCTGTTCGGCGCGGATGGCNGCCAGTTCACTTGCGGCTTTTTCCTGCTGCGGTGCCGCCTCGTCGATTGTTGTCTGCAGCCCGGCTGTTTCAGCGCCCAGCCGGTCAATGGCCGTGCTGGCATCGGTGCGCAGGCTGGCCTCGCGTTCAATATCCTCGGTGATACGATGCTGCTGGTCTTTGGCGCGTTCCAGCGCATCACGGATTCGCGTTTCTTCGCGATCAAGTTCGTCACGGCTGATCGCAAGCCGCTGATATTCAGCCGCGCGGGCNNCCTCTGTTTCNCGNAATGGCNGCAGTTTTGCCGCAAGTTCTGCCCGTGTGGTTGCATGGCTGGCNGCAATCTCGGTGTGCTCGGCCGCTGCCAGCTGCAAAACGCGCATGGTTTCTGCCGCTTCGGCCAGCGCCTGTTCTGCCGCATGCCAACGCGCCAGGAGCAGCTGCGCCTCGGCCTTGCGAATACGGTCTGCCACCGACCGGTAGCGCGCTGCCTGCCGTGCCTGCTTCTTCAGCGAATCGCGTTGTTCGATCAGGCCGGCAACAACATCATCCAGCCTTTCAAGGTTGGTTTCTGCGCCTTTCAGCCGCAACTCGGCCTCATGCCGTCTGGCGTGCAGACCGCGGATATTTGCTGCCTCTTCAAGAAGGGCGCGGCGGTCTGTCGGACGCGCCCCCACAATCGCGCCGATGCGGCCCTGCGATACAATACCGGAAGAGCGCGCGCCGGTCGCGCTGTCGGCAAACAGCAGCTGCACATCCTTGGCCCGCGCCGGACGCATATTCACAAAATAGCTGCTTCCCTTGCCGCGTTCGATCTTGCGGGTGATTTCAATATCGTCGTCATTATTGAATTCACTGGGCGCAGACCNGTCGCTGTTGTCCAGCTGCANCGTGATTTCTGCCAGATTGCGGGCGGGGCGCGTGTCGGTGCCGGCAAAGATTACATCATCCATTTCGCCGCCACGCATCTGGCGCGCGTTGCTTTCGCCCATCACCCAGCGCAGGCCTTCGACAATGTTGGATTTGCCACAGCCGTTCGGACCGACGATGCCTGTCAGCCCGGATTCGATATCAACCTCTGCGTTTTCCGCAAAGGATTTGAAACCGGCAATTTTCAGTGAACGGAAGATCAAGATTATATACCGCTGACACCCGGGACAGGTTGGAGGCCGAACATCAAATTACGCCCCAAACGCGCTGAGTGCCTCAGCAAAATCATCATAGTTCTTGTTGCCAGAGATCAGCAGGTCATCATTGACCACGAATGAAGGTGTCGAGGATACACCCCATTTGTCGATGCCAATCTGGCGTTGTGCGACCAGACCCTCCAGCAACGGTCTGTTGCGCATCACGGTATTGAAGGTGTCCGCATTGACGCCTGCGAGCCGTGCCATTTTTTGCAATTCGGCGATCGGGTCTTCGGCCCGCACCCATACTGCATGCTTGGCCAACAGCATCTTGACCATCGCAAAGTACTTTGATTCCGGAACGGCGCGGGCAAGCGCGTGCGCGCGCAACGCCAGCCCGTCAAGCGGGAAGGGGCGCATCTCGAAGCGGACAATGCCCTCNTCAATCAGCCGTGCCTTTATCTTGGGGAAAGTGTTGTTGTGAAAGTCGGCACAATGCCCGCATGTCATCGAATAATATTCGGCAACATGAATCGGTGCCTCACTCTGCCCCAGAACACGCGGTGACAGGGCGTCATCCAGCGAAAATTCGGCGGCAAATGCCATCGGGCTGGCAGCAGCAAGGCCGACAAAACTGGCGCTGCCTGCCACAAAGGCGCGGCGCGAGGGGCGGGACACGTCAAAAGGTCCTGTTGGCTGGCTGGCCAGGTTCCGCATACCGGTGTTCACCTTGCTTGCTGAAAATGTCATCTGCTTTTTCATGGAGGCACCATAGACAAAGGGCAGGAGGTCGGCAATCCGAGAATCACATGGTGATAACAGATTGCGGCAGCATTTTGCGGCTCATTGCGTCAGCAATTTGAGATCTGTGGCAGAGCCTGTGTCAGTGGGATGCGGTGGGCCTCAGTCATCACCGTCTATCGGTGATCCAAGCCGGCGCAATGCGGCACGAACGTCTGGCGATTTTACGTTCTCCAGCTTGCTGTCCAGCGTCCAGATATCCTGCGACGCGTCAGGCGCTGTCTTGTCGGCGGGCGCGGGCGCTGGTGCCGCGGGCGGCATTGTCTGAACAAAGATAATCTCGCTGACCGCGCGATAGCCAAAGGCAGCATTGACCCGGTCGGTAATGGTGCTGCGCATCTGCAAGGCAAGGGGACCAAAACCGCTGCGAATGGCAAGGGTGAGCTTGCCGCCACCATCGCGCATCAGCGCAAGGCGTGACGGCCGGCTCCAGGTTGCGATTTCACCAGCAATGATCGGCCATTCCGAAACAAGGCGGCTAAGCACAAAGCCGCGCTTGCGCACACTTGGCGCGACCATATTATCCAGCATGCTGGACAGGCGGGTCATCCGGTTCTTGCGGGTTTTGTCCATGGACATACCTTGAAAGGCTTTAATCGGGCCATCCGGACTGTGCCGGGACAACCAGTTTGTGGCGTGGCCGCAGTCTAGCACACCGCGCCCGTGCGGCGTAAGCCATCGATGCAAATGCCGCAATCCGGCTGAACATTGGGGGTGACGTGCAACGACGCTGCTGCAACGACGCTGCTGCGACCATTCTGCCAGAACGGGTGCGTTGAATGCTGTTCGCTGCTGTGGCAGTCTCGCCGGCATGACGATGACGCCTTTTCCTGCTGCCGCGCTGTTTGACTGGTATGACCGGCATGCCCGCATCTTGCCGTGGCGCAGCCGTTGGCCTGATCTGTCGCCGGTCTATCATGTGTGGTTGTCAGAGATCATGCTGCAGCAAACTGTGGTGGCAACGGTCATTCCCTATTTCCTTGATTTTGTGCGGCGCTGGCCAAGCGTCTGTGATCTGGCGGCTGCCAACAATGATGATGTGATGGCGGCATGGGCCGGGCTTGGCTATTACGCGCGGGCGCGCAATCTGCATCGGGCCGCAAAGATTGTCTGTTCTGATCATGGCGGCAGCTTTCCGGAAAGTCGTGATGCCTTGCTGGCATTGCCTGGCGTTGGCCCCTACACAGCCGGTGCCATTGCGGCGATCGGATTTGGCGCGTCTTCTGTTGTGGTTGATGGAAATATTGAGCGCGTTTTTGCCAGATATTACGCGATTTCAACGCCGTTGCCCGCTGCCAAGGCAGACATTTCCGCAGCCTATGCCGCCCAGCATCCGGGGGAACGCCCGTCAGATTATCCGCAGGCCCTGATGGATTTTGCCAACGCCGTCTGCACGCCAAAAGCACCCGGGTGCGATGCCTGCCCGGTGGCGGCTGGCTGCGCGGCTGCAAAGACCGGAACGCCGGAAAACTGGCCGGTAAAGGCGGTCAGGAAACCAAAGCCTGAACGGCATGGCATTGCGTTTGTTGCGCATACTGATGGCGGAACAGCATGTCTTGTAAAGCGGCCTGAAAACGGNCTGCTTGGCGGCATGCTGGCCTTTCCGTCGGCCGGATGGACGCCGGCAGACAGTGACTGGAATGCCGATGCGCCGCTGGCCAATCCACCATTTTCAGCCAAGTGGACGTTGCTGGATGACAGCGTTTCGCACGTCTTCACCCATTTCAGCCTGACCATGCGTGTTGCGGTGGCCAGAATTGATTCTGTCCCTGAAGGCGGCGAGATGGTTGGGGGTGCAGACTGGCCTGCCGATATGTCTGCTGATTGGCAAAGGGTGCGGCCTGCCAGTCTGCCTACATTGATGCGCAAGGTCTGGAAGCTGGCAGAACCTGCGGTGACACATCAGCCAGCCGGACATGCCGACAATTCAGTCAAGGTCGGTGACTGGCCCCAAAATCAGTGATTGAAATGGCGCATGCCTGTCATTGCCATGACAATGCCTGCCGCATCTGCCGCTGCGATCACCGTGTCATCAGCCTTTGACCCGCCCGGCTGGATCACCGCCGTCGCACCGGCATCAATCAGTGCCTGCAGCCCGTCTGCAAACGGGAAAAAGGCGTCCGAGGCGGCCACTGACCCGCTGGTGCGCGGCATATCCCATCCATGATGTTGCGCAGTATCGCGCGCCTTTTGCGCGGCAATTCGGGCCGAGTCAACACGGCTCATCTGGCCAGCACCTACGCCTGCGGTGATGCTGTCCTTCACAAAAACGATGGCGTTGGATTTGACATGTTTGACCACCCGCCATGCAAACATCATATCGGCAAGCTGCGCNGCATCGGGTNTGGCGCTGGTGACGATCTGCAAATCGGTTTCNGTGATGNACCCGTTGTCACGCGATTGCGCCAGAAAGCCGCCNCTGACAGATTTCAGCTTGATGGCNTCGGTGCGCGGGTCAGGCATGCTGCCGGTCAACAACAGACGCAGGTTCGGCTTTGCGGCAAGGATGTCCTTTGCAGCCTCGCTGGCATCAGGTGCAATCACCACCTCAGTAAAAATACTGGCAATGCCGCTGGCCGTATCTGCATCCAGTGACTGATTGCTGGCGACAATGCCGCCAAATGCACTGACCGGATCGGCGGCAAGCGCATGTTCCCACGCATCTGCAAGGCTGTCGGCACTGGCAACACCACATGGGTTCGCATGTTTGATAATGGCGATCGTTGGTGCGGTGAATTCGGCCGCCAGTTCAAAGGCCGCATCAGTATCGTTCAGATTGTTATAGGATAATGGTTTGCCCTGCAGCTGTGTTGCGCTGGCAACGCCGGCGCGCACCAGGCCACCTGCATCAGGGCCACCTGCATAAAGCGCCGCGCGCTGGTGCGGGTTTTCGCCGTACCGCAGTGACTGTTGGCGTTGCGCTGAAATCTGCAGCGTTTCGGCAAAATCGCTGCCGTCCAGCCAGCCAGCGATCGCCGCATCATAGCGGGCGGTGCGGGCAAAGACGCGGGCGGCAAGATCGCGTCGCAGTTCAGGACTGATATCACCGTTCGAATCCAGTGCGGCAACCACCTCGGCATAATCGGACGGATCGCAGATAACGGTTACGAACTGGTGGTTTTTGGCTGAAGCCCGCAGCATGGCCGGCCCACCGATATCAATGGTTTCGATCAGTGTTTCCNGATCATCGGTNCGTGCCAGCTGCTCTTCAAATGGGTAAAGATTGACCGCCACCAGATCGATACCGGTGATCCCCTGTTCGCGCATTGCGGCAAGATGGTCCTCATTGTCCCGGCGGGCCAGCAACCCCCCGTGGATATTGGGATGCAGTGTCTTGACCCGTCCATCCATGATTTCGGGAAAGCCTGTCACCTCGGACACATCCGTGACATCTATACCGGCATCACGCAGCATTGTTGCGGTGCCGCCCGTCGACAGGATTTCATATCCATGACGCACCAGCGAGGCCGCGAAGTCGCCAAGTCCAGTCTTGTCGGAAACGGATAGAAGGGCGCGGCGTCGGGTCATGGGGACNGGTTCCTGATCATGGNGTTCAGTTGACATGGNATGCCGCGCCGTTATGNCAAAGCATCAATAGAAAGGCAATCGGCTGCCCGCGCTTTTNGGNCCTATTGGTTGCCGCGCNTGAAGGCCCATCTCACCTCATGGGTGCCGATGGNACGAATATNGGATATCACCGCCTTGAGGATAATCTGCTGGCTTGCCTGACGGAAACCGTCTTCAAAATAGACCGAATTGTCGAGTTCGGTGGTGGCACCGGCCGCCTTCAGCGTCCAGCCGGTCTTGCTGCCGCGAATTTTCATCAGAACAGACCCGCTTGGCAGCATCGCGGCGGAAACGCGTGGATGCAGATGAAAGCGGATCAGCGCCAGATGCGGAATTTCACCGGGTGCCCCCGAATATTCCAGAATATCCGACCCCCGCAAGTTTGATCCGCCTGTTTTCAGATACAGCTTGCGATGATGCAGCAACCCGTGCGAGGCGTCATAGCCATCATGCGTGGCAACCGCAAGAATGCCGCCATCAGCCTCGCCGACCTCAACCCCTGAAATGCTGGCTATTCGGCCGGTCTGCGGGCTGGATGAATTCTGGTTGTCCAGTCCGAGAGTGGAATGGGCAGCAGTTGATGCCATGATCCGCCGCATTGTCGGGTCTGTCATCATCTGACCCGGATTGACGATCAGCTGCGTTGGGCCAACGCTCAATTCAAAGCCCAGCGTGCCAAGCCCGGTTACACCGCGCCCGTTTTTGATCACGGCTGGTTCGCCAGCATCCATGATGACAATGGTGCGCCCGCTGCCGATACGCAGAAAACCGGTATAGGGTGCCTGCTGCAGCGGCTTGCCGCGCACACCGGATCGCAGCAGGGTTTCTTCCACATGCTCGGCCGGAACGCCGCCACCGCCATTGAAATGGGTCAGCCGCCCGTCTCCATGCCGCCACATGCGTGTGACAGCTCCCATACGGGTGATCATCTCACCAAGCCTGGTGCTGTCGACGCCGGTTGCCGCGGCAGCAATACGCAGTTCGACAAGCTGGCGCATAAGGGTGACGTGCTGGTCAGGCATGCGGCTGGCATGGCCGCCATCCGGCACCATGACAGTGTCCAGTTTTGATGCCAGAATTTCCAGCAGGGCGGAAAATTTCTCCTTGCTGACACCGAAAGTTGTTTCGGCAAGGGCCAAGCCGCGTAGCGCGCCGATCTGGTCATCTGCAGCGCGCATGCGCCGCCAGTCATTGGCAAGACAATTCAGCTGAATATCCAGCGATGCAGACAGCATGTCCTGAAAGCTTTCAGGTGCAGAATTGCCATACCACCCATAATTCAGCGCCAGAACAGCCAATCGCCGCCCCATGATATCAGGGCGCCAGCCGGGCAGCTTCCAGCGCTGATTTGCGTCAACCCAGCCGGTGATCAGATCACGCGCGCGGGACCGTGCCTCGCTGCTGCCTTCGACACGCAGATCGCGCACCCATTCGAATGACTGGAAATAGGCCGGGTCGCGCGTTGGATCGAGGCGTTCGGTGAGGATGTCACGGCCATTGACCAGATTGCCACGCCACGGGTCCTGCAGGCTGGCACGAAGCGCGCCGCGATTGCCCCCGCGCAATTGCCAGCCAAACAGCCCTGTCCCGCGAATCAACCTGTCTAGTGCAGACAGCCGCATCCTGTCCCGGCTGATGGGTGTTGCGGTCTTCTGGTCGGTGATGTCAGACGGCGCGGGCATGCGGTGTTGGCGTATCCACAGGTTTTGGCAAGCAACATAGCTGCCTGCGCTTGATGGTCGTGATCAATGCCCCCAATCGGGCACAGTTCATATTATTTTATCCGCCAACAGAACGAAACCGTGCAACAAAAAATCCATCAACCCCACCTATTTCTGCAAACATGTCGGGTCGCAGGCGCAGTGTACCGGTCGATGTGACAGCAGCGGCAAACGCACCGGCCTCGTCTGTCGTTATCGGATCGGACTTCAGTGCCACGCTGTCATCTGCCAAAATGCTGTCAGCAATATGTTCACCCTCTTCAAACTGAAGCGAACAGGTGGCGTACACAAGACAGCCGCCCGGTTTCAGCCAGGTGGCGGCCTGCCGGATCAGGTCGGATTGCAGGTTGGCCAGTGTCTTGATGTCATCAGCCTGACGGCCCCGCAGAATATCGGGACGGCGGCGCAGTGTGCCTGTGGCCGAACAAGGGGCATCAATCAGCACGGCATCGACAGTGCGGCCGGGATCATAGCTGCGGCCATCAGCGGTGACGCATTGCGCCTTCATGCCAAGCCGGGCCAGATTTCCGCGCAGCGTCTTCAGACGTTTTGCCGAGCTGTCAATGGCAGTAACANTGGCACCTTGCGATATCAGCTGCGCGGTCTTGCCGCCCGGNGCAGCGCAGAGATCNATCACATCCTTGCCGGCCAGATCNCCAAACAGGGTTGCGGGCAGGGCTGCTGCCGCATCCTGCACCCACCAGGCACCGTCCTTGAAGCCCGGCAATTCAGCCGGATCACCGTCGAATGCACGGCGGATGGTGTGGCCATTGATGATGTGCCCGTCGAGGCGCTCTGCCCAGCTGTCGATATCCTGTGCTGCGGTAATATCAAGCGTCGGCGGTTCCATCACCAGATCCATGATGGCGGCGGTCGCCGATTTGCCGAACTGCCGATGCCAGCTGTCGCGCAACCAGTCCGGCAGATTTTCATCTGCCCTTGTTTTGGCAAGCCTGTCCGCAGTCTCGCGCGCAAGGCGGCGCATAACCGCATTGGTCAGGCCGGTAAGCCGGTCAAAGCCTGACGATCGCATCAATTCAACCGTGCTGTTGACCGCTGCATGCGCGCCGGTATCCAGAAACAGCAATTGCGCGGCCCCCATGCGCAGGATGATCATGGCATCGCGCTGCTTTCCCGAAGGCTGGCGCGACATCAGATCAGCCAGGATGCTGTCAATCTGGCCAGCACGCCGCAGACAGGTAGCCGCCAACAGCCGGACGAAACGCCGGTCACGGTCGGGCAGGTGACGCGCCTGACGCAGGGCCTCGTCAAGATAACGCCCGTTATCTACCAGTCGCAAAACCTGAAAACAGGCTATTCGGCTTTCCGTACCTGCGCTGCCATTGGCAGCGCCTGAAGTTTTGCCTCCAGCGGCGTCACTCTGGTTTTTCCGGCGATCTTGCTCGGATGGGGGCATGGGGACTCCGCTTGTTTTTCGGTGGTCATGGGGGCATATAGGGATTTATGGAGACTGACAAGACACAGGCTGAAAACGGCATTGCGCCGGATCCAGATCAGGCCGCGCCGGAAACCGTTGCAGATGACCGGTCTGCAGGCCGGTCCGCGGATGAATCTGATGGGCCAGCTGGCGCGCCGCGCGAGATGAACGGGCCAAAGGGGCCTGAACCAACACGCTATGGCGACTGGGAACAAAAGGGTCGTTGCAGTGACTTTTAACTGCGGCAATTTCTGATCGTCGCCCAGTGTTGCGGAATATCAGTGTTGCGGAATACCAGTCTTGCTGAATGAGGCATTGTAAATGGACAGATTGAAGACCGGCATGCTGGTCAGTGCCGCGGTTCGGGTTGCCAGCGCCGCGCTGA